>BDTA01000104.1 GCA_002897935.1 bacterium BMS3Abin08 | reverse complement strand
AGACATGGAAGATTCAACCCGTTAAAACTGTTCCTTATAAGAAGTGCGTATGCCGATGCTGATATAGTTGCGACGGTCTCCAAAGGGGTACAAAATGATCTGATCGAGAACTTCAATGTTAAAGAAGGAAGAATTAAAGTTATATATGACGGGATTGACCATGAATTGATTTCAAGAATGTCTTCCGAGGTGGCCGGACTGAATCTTGATGGAATGGTTATTGTAACAGTCGGACGGCTTGTGTATCAGAAAGGGTTTGATATATTATTGAAGGCATTCCATATGATGAGAGGACAGGTCAGATCCCGGTTGTTGATTATCGGTGATGGTGCTGAGAGAGAAGGATTAGTCAACCTTGCAAAGCAGCTTAATATCAGCAAGGACACGATTTTTGCCGGCTATAAGTCAAATCCATACAGATACATGAGAGAGAGTACAGTTTTCTGTTCGGCATCACGGTATGAAGGGTTTTCAATTGTTATATTGGAGGCAATGGTGCTGGGATTGCCGGTGATTGCAACAGACTGTCCATCTGGTCCTGCTGAGATTCTCGACAGTGGCAGGCATGGTATCCTTGTGCCGCCTGAAGACCCGGAAGCCATTGCAGATAAACTTCTAAGGGTTCTGCCTGATATAGAACTCCGTAGAACCTTATCAGGACGTTCTCTATTAAGAGCACAGGACTTCAACCTTGAAACATTCTTAGAACAGTGGGAAGAACTTATTGAGATTTAATGAAATTTGCAAAGTACATCAGATTGAATTTTAACTGCCTTTTGGCCGTGTCATTCTCCTTTATAAAAAACGATTCCGGACAAGCCGGAATGACAGAAAAACGACCGCTCTGCGCTTTGAACGATTCCCCGAACGCTTTCGGGGAATGACGGAAAAACAACAACTGTTCGACTTTATACTCAGACACTAAGCAAGACAGGGAGAAATAGGACAAAGATGTGACGACAATCATCAAGCCACCCTCTCCGAGGGTGCGTTATGACTTTGAAAAAATCTGAAATATTATTATAGGGAATTAATCTGAACATCAAGGCTAAGTTATGAACAAAGCAGATAATAGGAGAATAAAGGTTCTATTTTTCATCTCTTCCCTTGATGGTGGTGGTGCAGAGCGGGTGATGGTTGATATTCTTGGCCTTATAGATAAGGAAAGGATTGAGCCGGTACTTGTCTTGTTATATCCGTTAGATGATTCACCTTATAAGGAGTATTTACCTGAAGACGTTGAGGTTGTAGTTGTTAAGAGAAAATCGGATACCGTTTTTGAAAAAATAAAACAATTCCTTTCTTTTTTTAAAGTCGTACGTAGACTTAAACCAGAGGCAGTATTAAGCATGTTGACCCATAATAATATTATGGCTGTTTTGACAGGATTAGTTTTAAGAATAAAGGTGATTGTTTGCGAACATAATACACTTGGTGAAGTTTTGAAGTCAAGAGAAGGGGAGCGAATACTTGGGTTTACTGTGGCTCCCTTCGTAAAGATCCTCTATAGATTTGCAGATAGGGTTGTTGCCGTCTCCGAAGGCATAAAGGACAATCTGATTGAAGACTTCAATGTCCCGGAGAATAAAATCGAGGTCATTAATAATCCCCTGGATCTGGACCGCATTGCCGGCCTAAGCAGCTTACCTCCGGAGCACCCGTTTTTTTATGAAAAAGTACCGGTTGTCGTAGCCATAGGCCGGTTGGTTACACAAAAGGGATTTGACATCCTTTTAAAGGCATTCAGCAAGGTTTCAGCCGACGTGGATGCGAGATTAGTCGTGCTGGGAGACGGGCCCGAAAGAGAGCCGCTGCTGGAACTGGCCAGGGACCTGGGTATAACGGATAAGGTCTCCTTTGCAGGTTTCCAGCATAATCCCTATGGATTTTTATCAAAGGCCGATGTATTCGTCCTCTCATCTACATACGAGGGATTGCCTATGGTGATACTTGAAGCAATGGCATGCGGAGTGCCGGTTGTTGCTACGGCCTGCAGGTCCGGTCCTCGCGAGATTCTTAAAGACGGCAGATACGGCATGCTCGTACCTCCCGGTGATGAGGCCGCCCTCTCAGATGGAATTTTGAGATTGCTGAACCATAGTGAGCTTCGAGAGAAATTATCCAGGTCCGGGAAAGAGCGGGCTGAAGACTTTGGTATTGAAAATATTATTAAGCGATATGAAAGAGCAATATATGAGGCTGTGGCAGGTTAACTTAAGTAACAGCTTTTTCCCCTTTGAAGGTACGGGAGAAATGTACGGGGAAAATATCGAAAGCCGCTCTATCCGGTACTGCTTATCACTGGATTTGAGTTATAGTTTCCTATGACAATGAATAAACAGGATATGCCGGAAATATCGGTAATCATTCCAACATACAACAACGGTCGTTTTATCAACTCAGCCCTGGAGAGTATTTTATGTCAAACCTCTCCGGAGAAGAAGATCGAAATAATAGTGGTTGATGATGGTTCTACAGATGCTACAAGGGATATTATCGAAGGTTACAGGGGGGAAATCACCTATATATATCAGAAAAACACGGGCGTAGCATGTGCAAGGAATACGGGTCTGTCAATAGCAAGAGGGGGGATCATTACATTTCTCGACGCCGATGATATATGGTATGAAAAGCGAATTCAAAGAATTGTTGAGTCTTTCCATAATGACAGGGATATTGGTATGGTCTATCATCCCTTTGAAGTGATAGACGAAAAGGGGATTACGATCCATCAAAATTTTTTCAGGACCTTTGGTTATCAAGAACATCTGAGGGGTTGTATTACCAGGGCAATTCTATCAGGGAAGCTGTTCTGTGGGGGGAGTTCTTTCGCTTTTAAAAGAGAGATTATAGACAAGATCTATCCAATTCCGGAGGATATCAGAAGGGGTATCGATTACTATATGACTGCAGTCGCATCCTGTTATACAAAGGTTGAATATATCCCTGATATATTGGGCAAATACAGAATGCACGGAAGCAACTTAACAATGTTTGCAGGGCACGAGAATCCGGAGGAACTGTCTTTGGTTAACAGGGACTTTGCTCATATGAGGCAAAAGACCGTTGAGAAGATACAGAGTATGAGTGCATTTATGGATAAAACGATAGATGTAAATATAGTAAAGAGGATTCAGGCAAAGGAGACGATTTTTTACAGTATCCTGAACGGACAAAGAGTAGCAGGAATAAAATGCATTCCGGCACTTTTTAAAGGCAACCCATCGGTTCAGGAGCTGTTTAAAGCTATCTCTATAACCATTATGGCCCTGTTAGTTCCAGCACGTTTTTATCCTGATCTGGTAAGGTTCTATGGACAGATAAGGAGAATTATCAG
>BDTA01000103.1 GCA_002897935.1 bacterium BMS3Abin08 | reverse complement strand
GTATGCCATATATCTATTACCAATCTTAATCTTAGATGACATTACTAACCCACGAATATTTATTAATAGTAACGCTTTTTTGCTAGCTGCGGCTATCATTGGCCTTGGATGGAGATATTACAATGATAAACTTCTCGTAAAAAAATTATCCCTTGAATATGACCTCTCCAAGGAAAAGGAACGCCTTAAAAATTACTCCTCTCAACTTGAAGAGCTGGTTGCGGAGAGGACAAAGGAACTCAGGAAATCTGAGGCAATGCTTAAGACACTCCATGAATATGCAAATGACGGGATAGTGATTATGGATGATAAGGGCGTTATTATGGATGTCAACAAGAAGGCTGCCGATATTCATGGTTATGAGAAAGCGGAGCTTATCGGCAAAAACATAGAGATCCTTGAGCTTGAAAAGCATCATACAATAGGGTATGAGAGGATGAACCGCCTTTTAAGCGGTGAACCTCTCGTCTTTGAGACAGAGCACCTGAGGAAGGACGGAAGCACCATAGCCCTTGAGATAAGTGCAAAGGCTATTAAAATTGACGGTGATATATTAATCCAGTCGATACACAGGGATATTACGGAAAAAAAGAGACTTCAGGCACAGCTTTTACATTCTCAGAAGATGGAATCCATCGGCACCCTTGCGGGTGGAATAGCGCATGACTTCAACAATATCCTGACCACCGTTTTGGGTTATTCAGACCTGATCCTTATTGATGAAAACCTATCTCCCGAGGTAGCAAAAAAAGTCAGGGTGATAGAAACCGCCGCACGTAAGGCATCATCCCTGGTATCCAAGCTCTTAAGCTTTGCCAGAAGGGGTAGTATTGAACCTGTTCCGTTTGATATTAATCAGGTAGTCAATGAAACGGTAGAGATGCTCTCAAGGATTATTTCAAACGATATTACGATAAAAAGGTCATTTAATGTGAGGATCCCTCCTGTGATGGGCGATGTAAACCAGGTTGAGCAGATTTTGATGAACCTGATTATAAATGCAAAGGATGCAATATCCGGAAATGGGGAGATCACGATAAGCACCTCAACGGTTGAACTAAGCTCGGAGGGCTTCAGCCTTCCTGCAGACATCAGGAAGGGACAGTATGTTAAGCTCAGTGTAAGTGATACAGGAAAGGGAATTCCGGAAGAACATAGGGAACGTATTTTTGAGCCCTTCTTCACCACTCAGGGTGTCGGCAAGGGAACCGGCCTTGGTCTTGCCATGGTATACGGCATAGTAAAGGAGCACGGTGGTTACATCACCGTCGACAGTGAGATAGGAGTTGGTACAACCTTTGATATTTACCTACCCGTTGCTGAAGCCCGGACCCCGGGTTCCAGATCCGATCTGATTGATAACGGTAAATCAGTTGGGGAGATACTGGTCGTTGATGATGAGTTTACCGTCTTAGATCTGATAAAAGAAACCCTCCTAAGAAACGGGTTCAGTGTGAAGGCGTTTGACAACCCGCTTCAAGGTCTCAATTATTTCAGGACAAACAGTAAAAAGGTATCCCTTGTAATTGCGGATATTGTTATGCCGGAGATGGACGGGATTCAACTGATTGAGAGTATCAGGGAGTTAAACCCCAATATTAAAATTATTGCAACAACCGGTTTCTCTCAGAATCTCGGTGACATAGAGGTTGAAGGATTCCTGAAAAAACCTTTCCAGAGTTCAAAACTGATGTCTATCGTGAGGGAGGTCTTAAATGGGGAGGATGACGCCGTTAACCTAAAGTAACCTTTCCTATTCTCCCCTTTCTTAACGTCTTTACCTCACCTTTAACAATCTCAACAATTGTCGATGGCTCGATGCCAAAGGTATGTCCCCCGTCAACGATGAGGTCTATTGTCTCACCAAAAAACTTAAGGACGTCCTGTGCATCAACAGCCGGAGGAACACCGGAGGGATTGGCACTCGTTGCGGTTATCGGAAAGCCGGCCAGTCTTGCAAGATTAAGGGCAAAGGATTCCCCGGGGACCCTCACGGCAATCTTTCCCGTACCTGCGGTAAGATAGGTATTCAGTCCTTCCTGAGCATCAAGAACAATAGTAAGCGGTCCGGGCCAGTACCTGTCCATCAGTTCTTCTGCCTCTTTGGGCACGCTCCCGGCAAGTGAAGAAATCTGGGTTTTATATCCGACAATAATCGGGATGGCCTTCTCAAAGGGCCGTCTTTTTAACTCATATAATCTTTTCAGTGCATCATCATTGTCATAGATTGCCCCAAGGGCATAAAAAGTCTCGGTTGGAAAGGCAGCTATTTTACCCTCCTTCAATACATCTATGGTCTTTCTGAGTGTTTCACTTTCATTTCTTATGGTAAGCCTCAGGTATTCCATAAAGCCCTCCCTTTATACAAAAGAATCTACATGCCCGGCAATTGCAGACCGCTGAAAAACATCCCCTCGTCATAACACCACTCCTAAATTCCTGAGCATCAGGTTCATTACACCTCCCACTAAGAATGCAAGAAAAAAGACTATAAGGCTGACGGCTACCGCCACCTTCATTCCCCGCTCCTTAACGATCATAAAGAAGTTTGCAAGACAGGGGATGAAGAGCGTTATAGTCACCAGGCTTATCAGGGACTGTAGATGGTCAAGTTCGCCGGCCTCGGCCATACTGAACAGCCCTGCAGCGCCGTAGTCGCGCCTTAAAAATCCAAGGATAAAGAACCCGGTTGTCTTCTCCGGAAGACCAAGGAACCCCTTCACAAGGGGAGAGGCCATTCTCTCAAGGACTGCAAGAAGATGAAGTTCACTAAGAAAGAAGAGAACAAGGGTCCCTATAATAAAAAGGGGAACAGCCTCCTTTAGATACCATTCTATTCTTCCGACCGTTTTGATCATTACATTGGATAACTTGGGCAATCTCATAGGAGGAATTTCCATAAAGAACTCCGTCTTATCTCCAGGCACAACCTTTGATGCAAGGAAACCCGATACAAACAGGACTGTAATGATAGTAGCAATCCATATCCCCATCCCTTTAAAGGAGAGAGCTCCAAGCATTCCAAGTATCACCCCGATCTGGGCGGAACAGGGGATTGCAAGTGCAAGGAGGAAAGTTGCAATTATACGGTCACGCTTCGTCTCAAGAATCCTTGTCGTCATCACGGCCATTGTACCACAGCCAAGGCCGAGGATCATCGGGAGTATAGCCTTCCCGTTAAGACCTATCATGTTAAAGACCTTGTTGCTCATTACGGCCAGCCTGGGAAGATATCCGCTGTCTTCCAGGATTGAAAAGGCTATGAAGAACGTGGTGGTAATGGGGAGTATAATAGCTATTGAGTATGTAAGGGCCACAGTAACAATCCCATATTCACCGACCAGCATATCACGGAAAAAACGAAACGGCAGGATAACATCCACCACCTTGGTCACCATCGGGTTGATGTATCTTCCGAATATAAACTTTTCAAAAAAATCAACCAATGTCCCTGCACCAAAAACACCGACGAATTCATAAAAGGCAAGGAGGACGATAATAAGCACCGGTATTCCCCATACCGGGTGCATGGTTACACTTTCAAGAAATGGAGAAATCCTGCTACGTCCGGATTCATATTTGGTAAGCACTTTATCCATAACATCGTCGATGGCTCTGATCCTTGATTCGTGAATTACCTGCATAATAGGCCTGTTGAACTTTGACTGGCATTCATCCCTGAGTCGTTCTATCTCGTCAATACTCTCATCACTCAGATTATTCTTTAGCCATTCACGCAGGCTCTCATCACCGGAAAGTAACATCAAGGCAATGGATCTCCTGGACATGGGTGCATCAGGAATGATCCGTTCAATCCTCTCCAGGTATTCCTCTATAGTCTCGTTATACTTTATTCTAAGAACAGGAATCCTTGGGTGAAGGATGGTTTCCTTTAATTCCCTGAAACCCTTCCTTCTTGGTGCAACGGTACCGACGACAGCCACACATAACAATTCCCCGAGGCCCTCTTTATCAATCCGAAGCCCCCTGTCACGGGCCTCGTCTTCCATGTTGAGATCAAGCACCACGGGAAGCTCCATTTCGGCAAGTTGCAAAGTGATCAACAGAGCCCTTTTGAGATTTTTTGAATCGGCAACCTGAATAACGCTAAAAGGCCTTTCCTGAAGGAGAATATCCCTTGTGACCCGTTCATCCTCACTCATGGGCATCAGGCTGTTCACTCCGGGAGTATCAATCACAAGATACCTGGTCCCTTCATAATTTATGTTACCCTGTGATATCTCCACTGTAGTGCCGGGGTAGTTGGAGACAGCTGCATACTTCCCCGTCAGCAGACCGAAAATCACGCTTTTACCCACATTGGGGGTCCCAACAAGGACTATGCGCTCAGCACCTGGTACAACGCTCTCTCTTGAATGACATTCCATAGAAACTCCTGCAAATTAAACTCAAATCCGGAGGGATCAAGTAGTCCTGTTATTATAATTGATAATCATTATCAATACCATTTTAACGGATACAACAAGAAACTGTCAACACAAACGTCCAGCCATTAAATAGAGTCTGTGTATAAAGTCAGTCTCTCTATCTGTCATTCCGGCAGTCCTTAAGCCGGAATCCAGTCTTTTCAATAAGTTCTGGATGTCCCGAATGCTTTCGGGACATGACAAAAATAAAAAATGGCATTTTACACACAGACACTACTTATGTCTGTGTATAAAATCGAACAACTGTCGTTTTTCCGTCATTCCGGCTTGTCCGGAATCGTTCTTTAAAAAGGATTCCCGACTCGCTTCGTTTGCGGGAATGACGAATAACTGTTATTTACACAGAGACTCCAAATAAACAAACCAACAGGGCTGTTACAGCAGACATGATGGGCTGCCTGTTCTTATACCCCATACCCTTAAAGGCCGAGAAACCTATTCGATATTATATTCCTTTATCTTTGTAAGCAGTGTCTTATAACTTACCTTCAGGATCTCGGCAGCCTTTGTTTTGTTCCAGCGTGTATCCTCAAGGACCTGTTTGATCCTCCTCGTCTCTGCTATCCGCAGAGCCCACTTTGCGGTCTCCTCCAGGGTTCCCTCAGGGTATGACACCATGGAATCATCCTCTCTTCCAACCGGAGCAAGCACAATATGTTCCGGCTTCAACTCCTTCCCATCCGTGAGAATAATAGCCCTCTCTATCGTGTTTTCAAGTTCCCTGACATTACCTTTCCAGTCATACTTCTGAAGCATCCTCGAAGATTCTTTGCTGATACTGCTTACATCCTTTTTCATCTCTACAGCAAACCTCCTGATAAAATACTCGGCAAGCATCGGAATATCCTCCCTGCGATCACGTAAAGGAGGAATAACGATGGGAAACACATTCAACCTATAGTAAAGATCCTCTCTGAACCTGCCCTCTCTCACCTCTTCTGCAAGGTTCTTGTTACTGGCTGCAATAACCCTGACATCCACCTGAACGGACCTTGTCCCGCCAACACGCTCGACAATCTGATCCTGCAGTACTCTGAGCAGCTTTGCCTGAAGTGACATAGCGAGTTCACCGATCTCATCAAGGAAGATTGTTCCATCATCGGCAAGTTCAAACTTACCGATCTTCATTGAGTCGGCGCCGGTAAATGCCCCTCTCTCGTGTCCGAAGAGATCACTCTCGATGAGTTCATGTGGAATTGCCGCACAGTTAACCGGAACAAACATCCCTTTCCCTCTTGGGCTCAGGTTATGAATGGCCCTTGCAAAGAGTTCCTTTCCTGTCCCGCTTTCCCCTATCAGCAGGACTGTACTTTTTGTGCAAGCCACCTTCCGGACCTTTTCCACTACATCCATAATACTCCTGCTCTTACCTATGATTCGGGGCATACCTGTTTTCCCTGACATCTCTTCCTTGAGGAGGATATTCTCCCTGTAAAGCCTTCTTGTTTCAAGCGCCCTCTTGATCATCAGAATAAGATGATCGGTATCAAAGGGCTTTGTTATAAAATCATGAGCACCCCCCTTGATTGCCTCTACCGCTATCTCTATTGTTCCATAGGCGGTCATTATGATCACCGGGAGCATGGGGTCCGTTATCCTTGCCTCCCTGAGTACCGACAACCCATCCTTTCCGGGCAATTTAAGGTCTGTTATCACGAGGTCAAAGGACCGACGCTGAATCATCCTGATACCATCATCCCCATTGCGGGCAAGATCGCACTCAAAACCCTCGGCGGAAAGTGTGGCCTTCAGCATTTCAGCCATAGACTTCTTGTCTTCTATAATAAGTATCTTTTCCACTACTACAGCCTTGCATCCTTGAGGGCATCCTTGCAGGCACAGCCTCTCTTATCGGGCATGGTTGTTATGGCCAGGGAAAGGACCTTCTTAAGCCTTCCAGTACTTCTTTTCATTGTAGTGAGCACCTCGGTGGTTGTGAGCTTTTTGCCGGACATGCCGGCAGCTACATTGGTAACTACAGACAGGGCAACATAACAGACCTCAAGCTCCCTTGCAAGAACTGCTTCGGGCATCCCTGTCATCCCCACCAGATCTGCGGCTATACTCCTGAAAAACCGTATCTCCGCCGCCGTCTCGAGCCTGGGGCCCCCTGTGCATAAATATGTTCCTCCATCATGAAGGTCTTCACCAATGGCCTCAGCCGCCTTTAAAAAAACCGATCTCGTTTCCGGACAGTAGGGATTGGTAAAATCAACATGTACCACATCATCGTCATCGTAAAAGGTCGCAGCCCTTCCATGGGTAAAATCAATAATCTGTTCCGGCAGGACAATCTCACCAACCCTGTAATCCTCATTGATTCCACCTACTGCATTCACTCCCACAATACGCCTGACCCCGAGATGGTGCATCCCCCAGACGTTTGCCCTGTAGTTAACACGATGGGGGGGGATATTGTGCCTGTGGGAGTGTCTTGCAAGGAATACAACCTCCCTGTCTGAAATACCGCCTATTATAAATTCATCAGAGGGATCACCATAAGGAGTCGCAACACGCTCTTTCCTAACAGCAACAACGCCCGGGATATCATAAAGCCCGCTTCCACCGATTATACCAATCATTAAGAACTCTCCTTTGATCTCTCTTCCATATTCAGTCAAGCAGCCCGCCCACATGGTGGGGCATCCGCCAGTTATACCCGTAATATTATACACTACTTGTACATACCTTCAAGCACAGAGCTCCCGAAAGCAGGCATACCCTGCTTAAAGGATCAGAATATAACTCCCCGCCGTCCCGATATTTCGGGACGGGGTATCTTTTGTTTACCACTATGATATACTTTAAGGTATATGAAAAAACCCGGCATAGGCATCAGTTCCTGCCTCCTCGGCGAAAAAGTCCGATATGACGGCGGACACAAACTCAGTCATTATCTTAAATCCACCCTCGGGCACATTGTTCAGTGGATCCCGGTATGTCCCGAAGTGGGGTGCGGTCTCCCCGTTCCGAGAGAGGCAATGAAGCTCGTGGGAGACCCAACATACCCCCGCCTTGTGTCCGTAGATAGATCTGCGGACCACACGGAAAAAATGCACGGTTGGATAATGAAGGAGTTACAAAAACTTGAAAAGGAAGACCTCTCCGGCTTCATCTTCAAGAGCCGCTCTCCAAGTTCAGGACTTCTGAATGTCAGGGTCTACAGTACCGGGGACCGGTCTTACCGCTTGGGAATGGGGTTGTTTGCACTTGCCTTTACCAAACGGTTCCGGGCAATCCCTGTAGAAGATGACGAAAGACTCCATGACCCGGGGATCATGGATAACTTTATCGAGAGAATTTTTGTTTTCAAGAAATGGAAACATATTCTTAACAGGGGCAAAAACCGGGATAATCTCCTCTCCTTCCATGAAGAACACGAGCGACTTATCGCCTCTCACAGCCAAAAACACCTAAGAAAACTGGAAGGTCTTGTTATCGGGTCCAGACAGGGGCCATGGGAAAGGCTTTACGAAAGATATTTTATTCTGCTTATGGACGCACTCAGGTTAAGGACAGAAGAGCAAGGTTGGGTTAAAATATTCAATGGAGGTCTAAATGATTGATAAAGAGGTCCTGTGCAGGGTTCTTGAAGTTGCACTAAGCAAAGGTGGTGACTATGCCGATGTATACTGTGAGTCACGCCTGTCCTTCTTGGCACAGATAGAGGATGGCAAGTTGGATAAACTCCACAAGGGCGTTGATGCCGGTGTTGGAATAAGGGTAATCTTCAACGGAAAAAGTTCCTATGGCTACTCCAACCAGCTTGATGAAAAATCCCTGATCGAGCTTGCGGCCCTTGTGGGAAAGGCGTCAAAGGGAAACCCAAAAAGCCTTGCTGCAGACCTCACTGTTTCCAAACCGGCTGTAAACTTTATCATTACCGTACCACCTGAAAATGTACCCACCGGGAAAAAGATTTCCCTCGTCAGGAACGCCGATAGCGTCGCCCGTTCATATGACAATAAAATCAAGCAGGTCCTGGCCGTTTACCGTGATACATTAAAGCAGGTAAGGATAGCAACCTCTGATGGAACCATCACTGACGATGAACGCATCTATACCCTGGCACTTGTCCAGGTTGTTGCCGCTGAAAATGGAACCATCCAGACAGGATATGAACCCCTTGGGGGACTTATCGGTTTCGAGATATTCGATAAAAACCCTATTGAAGAACTTGCTGAACAGGCAGCAAAGAGGGCGGTAATGATGCTCAGGGCCCCCAAGGCTCCCGCAGGAAGGATGCCCGTGGTGATAGGCGCTGAGGCAGGAGGAACGATGATACACGAGGCAATTGGACATGGCCTTGAAGCAGACCTCGCCGATCAGGGTCTATCGGTATATTCGGGCAAAATGGGGCGGAGGGTGGCATCAAAACTGATTACGGTGATTGACGATGCAACAATCCAGGGAAAGAGGGGTTCCTTCAGATTTGATGATGAGGGAGTTCCTTCGCAGAAGACCATCCTGGTTGACAGGGGCATCCTTGTCAATTACCTGTATGACCGGCTCAACGCATTGAAAGGGGGAAAGACCTCGACAGGCAACGGCAGGAGGGAATCCTACAGGCACAGACCAATTCCAAGAATGACCAACACCTTTATAGCCCCCGGCACCCATAATCCCGATGATATCATAAAGTCGGTCAACAAAGGGCTATATGTAAAAAAGATGGGCGGGGGACAGGTCAATACGATAAACGGAGACTTTGTCTTCGACGTCCAGGAGGGCTATTTAATTGAAGGTGGTAAGATTTCTGAACCCGTGCGTGGCGCAACCCTTACCGGGAACGGCCCTCAGATACTAAACTCCATAGATATGGTGGGGACCGATATAGGCTTTTCCATTGGAACCTGCGGGAAGGACGCCCAGGGCGTGCCGGTTTCAGACGCCATGCCAACAGTGAGAATCCCTGAAATCGTTATAGGGGGTTCTGTCAAGGATTAAGCCTGCCCGTCAAGCACCACCGCTGGAGGCTTTGGCTTTCGGCAAGATAGACATTGCAAATCCTAAACCAACTGTGTATAAAATACCACATCATTGTTGTCTCAATGCAAAAACCAACTCCCGGCATTGTTGATAATCATATCTGAACACTTGGCATCATTATTGCTGTAATTATAATCCTGGGTATGAGACTACAGAGGACAATTAAGGAGGCTGTTACCTTCAAGGGCATCGGTCTCCATAGCGGCAGGCTCTGCATGGTTACCATGAACCCCGCATCGAGGGACACGGGCATAATTTTTGTCAGAAAGGATAGAAACATCGTAATAAAGGCACATGTAGGTGCTGTTGTGGATACTGCCTTTGCTACAACGCTCGGTTATAATGGAACAAGGGTTAAGACCGTGGAGCATCTTCTTTCTGTGCTTGCCGGTTTGGGAATAGATAACCTTATAATAGAGGTAGAAGGACCTGAAATACCAATTCTTGACGGTAGCTCAACTGAACTGGTTGCCATAACCCTCAAGGCCGGCATCTCCAAACAGGCAAAAAAGAAATCGTACATCAGGATTACAAAACCAATACTGTTACATGACGGCAACTCTAAGATAATGGCTATCCCCTACAACGGCAGGAGAATAACCTACAGCATTTCCTTTAAACACTCCCTGTTTAGCCTTCAGAATCTGAGCATTGATATCAATGAAGAGAATTTCATCAGGCATATAGCGCCTGCAAGAACCTTTGGATTCCTTAAGAATGTTGAACTGTTAAGGGCCAACGGTCTTGCCAAAGGCGGCTCCCTTGACAATGCAGTTGTAATCGGGGATGAAGGAATACTTAACAACGGGGGTCTCAGGTTTCATGATGAATTTGTACGTCACAAGATCCTCGATCTTTTGGGAGATCTGTCTCTTATAGGATATCCGGTTTACGCCCATATTCTTGCAGAGCGGGCAGGCCATTCCACCCATATAAGGTTCATCAGAAAGGTACTATCCTCCATAGACTCATGGGATCTGATCGCTGAAGAGAGTGAACTGACACACAGTTATGCATTTGTATAGTATTTAACCCTGCAACATCTTCTCCAGATACCCTTCTTTCCTGATTTACAATGCCTGGCTTGCCTTAAAAGCTTGTCAAGCCCTCCGGCCAAAGGTCGGGGCTTTCGACAAGGTGCATTGTAATATCAATTAGTTAGAGTCTGTGATAAAGTCGAACAGTTGTCGTTATTCCGTCATTCCGGCTTGTCCGGAATCGTTCTTTAAGAAGGATTCCCGACTCGCTTCGCTTGCGGGAATGACTAATGACTGTAATTTATACACAGACTATAGTTAAGTTCTTGCTTTGGACGGAAATGACTCTTTTAGATAGGTTATTGGATGTGATGTAATGCTTTTTTTGGAAGGAATCTTATATAATTAAAATGTGCTGGAGGGTATGTGAACCCTCCAGCGTGAAGGGTTCTTACTTCTCCCTGGCAGTTGCCTTCTTGGTAGCTGCCTTTTTTGTGGTCTTCTTAGCCGTGGTCTTCTTAGCCGTGGTCTTCTTAGCCGTGGTCTTCTTAGCCGTGGTCTTCTTAGCCGTGGTCTTCTTAGCCGTGGTCTTCTTAGCCGTGGTCTTCTTAGCCGTGGTCT
>BDTA01000102.1 GCA_002897935.1 bacterium BMS3Abin08 | reverse complement strand
CCTGTAATAACGACGCTTCCATAGAGTTCAGTTATTATCATTTTTGAGAGTTCCGAGAAGTGTCCGGTCGGCCACCTCTTGGCAGAACCGTAAACGGCACCGGGGTTCAGCAGCACCACGGGTCTTTTCAGCGATGAGATCCTGTTTAAGGCACTCAGGTGTTCTTCCATATCGATGTAGATCCAGGGATGTCTGTATATTGGTTTAATCCCCAGGTTTTTCAGCAGATTCAGGTAGTAAAGGATGTGGTGAAGTCTCTTTGCTTCAGGCGTTATTTTTATTGCTCCTGTCAGCAGGAACCCCCTTGCGTCCCGGTTGTATCCCAGCCTTTCAGGAATCCCCGCAAGGTAGGTGATGATTGCAGCATCAAAGGCGTTCTGGAAGAGTATGGCGGTGTCATACCCCACTTTTTTTAATGCCTGTGAGCCGACGAGTTTTCCTGTAACCCCTTCAAACTCTTTCCTGTATTCGATAACGGTATCGATATTGGGGTCTCTTTCAAATACGGGCCGGACCCACTTCTTGACCATCATGTGGAGGTCTGATTCAGGGAAGGCCTGCCGCAAGGCCCTGACAGAGGGCAGTGTCATCACTGCATCCCCAATCCAGTTTACACCCCTTATGAGTACTTTGCTGCGTGTATGATTCACGTTTTAATCGCGCGGGTTAAGGGGTAATTGAGTTGTTCAGCAGGGAACTTGCGTGTTGACCGAAATGAGCTTATTTTTTTCTTGACAAGAATAATCATAAAGAATTATAAAAGAATAACCTGTATTTTTTCAGGGTTAAGTATCAGAAAGGAGGCTTGTGTAGTATGTCTTTTGAAGGAACAGTGAAGTGGTTCAATGAGACCAAGGGTTACGGTTTCATCAAGAAGGACGATGGCCAGGATGTCTTCGTGCATTACTCCGATATAGAGAGTAGCGGCTTTAAGACATTAGCCGAGGGCCAGCGTGTATCCTTCGAAATTGTTGATGGCAGCAAGGGTCCAAAAGCTACAAATGTAGTCAGACTGGATTGAACCGCGGGGGCACCCGCTTTCTGCGGGTGCCGTTTTTTATACACTCCCTCCTCCTACAACCATGCCATGAGGCTACCGGACTGGATAAAAGTCAGGGATTTTATCGGAACACACCACACAAAACACCTTTTGAGATCAAAGGGTGTTTCCACGGTCTGTGAAGAGGCTCGTTGCCCAAACAGGGGTGAGTGTTTCTCCAGGCCGACGGCTGCATTCCTGATCCTCGGGGATTCGTGTACGAGGAGCTGCAGGTTCTGCTCTGTAAACCACTCCGTGCCGGGACCGCCGGATCCAACAGAGCCCGAGAGGGTTGCAAAGGCAGCGGATGAGATGGGACTTAAATATGTGGTTATTACTTCCGTAACGAGGGATGATCTGTCCGATGGCGGGGCATCGCATTTTGGGGAAACGGTAAGGATGATAAGGAGCCGTATCCCCTCTGCAAAGGTGGAGGTGTTAATTCCGGACTTTCAGGGGCAGCGGGAGGCGGTAGAGACGGTCCTCCGTGCTTTGCCGGATGTCTTCAACCACAACGTGGAGACAGTGCCGAGGCTCTACCAAAAAGTGCGCCCCCAAGCGGTTTACCTCAGGTCACTTGAGGTCCTGAGAATGGCAGGGGAGATTGCACCGTCGATACCCGTAAAATCCGGTATGATGCTCGGCCTTGGGGAGTCGTCCGGGGAAGTGGTCTCCGTTATGAAGGACCTGAGGGAGGCGGGATGTGATCTCCTGACGATAGGGCAGTATCTGAGACCGGGGAAGGCCAATCTTGAGGTTGTTGAGTATCTGCATCCTGATGTATTTGAGGAGTACGGAAGGATAGCACTTGAAATGGGTTATTCCTTTGTTGCCTCTGCACCCCTTGCGAGGAGTTCAATGAATGCGGAGGAGATGTACTACCGGAAATAAATCAACCAAGGTTACAGAAAATAACCGTTCATATGTATGTTTTCTTGCAAAATCTGATAGAGTTGTGTTAAATCTTCTGTATATTCAGATGCTAAACTAATGTCGCGTCAACTCTCAATTGTCATTCCGGCTTGTCCGGAATCCAAGAGGAGTATGATTCCCGACGCAGCGGGAATGACGATTCAAACACCCCGACATTACAAGCTTGACACGACACTAATGCAGAGAGAGGTTCCTGTCCGGAAATTATTCCGGGATAACGGTTTATCCGGCCAATCGCTTAATAACGAAAATACAAAGCTCTTTAGGAGGAGATATGTTTCATACTGCCCGGCCTGAAGATATTCTTGAGGGAAAGGTTACCGATGTATATTTTCAGCGCACACTCAGGATATTGAAGGAAAAGGGGGTAAATCCCGTTGTAAAGGCGGAATTCATTGCCAAGGGCTTCCCCGAGAGCTGGCCGTGGGCCGTTTTTGCAGGCCTTGAAGAGGTTGTTTATCTGCTGCGGAGATTACCGGTTAAGTTACGGGCCATGAGGGAGGGGTCTGTTTTTTATCCCTTTGAACCGGTCATGGAGATCGAGGGGCACTATCAGGATTTCTGTATTTTTGAGACGGCAATCCTTGGTCTTATATGCCAGGCATCGGGTGTGGCTGCCAAGGCTGCAAGGTTCAAGGGCATTGCCGATGGACGTCTCGTAGTCAGTTTTGGTGCCAGGCGGATGCACCCCATCATTGCCCCGATGATCGAGAGGAACGCCTACATAGGCGGTTGTGACGGTGTGGCAGTGGTGAAGAGCGGAGAGATTATCGGAGAGGACCCGATGGGAACAATGCCCCATGCCTTAATCATCTGTATGGGCTCGACTGTCGAGGCCCTGAAGGCCTATGACGAGGTGCTCGAACCAAGGTTCAGGCGTGTCGCCCTCATCGATACCTTCCTCGATGAGAAGTTCGAGGCCCTTAATGTTGCAGAGACCCTTGGAGACAGGCTCTTTGCGGTCAGGCTCGACACCCCATCCTCGAGGCGGGGGAATTTTTACCGGATCCTCGAGGAGGTAAGATGGGAACTCGACCTGAGAGGATACGGCAATGTGAAGTTGTTCGTAAGCGGAGGTATAAAGGAGTCCGAAATAATGGAGCTGAACCCGGTTGTCGATGCTTACGGTATCGGTACATCCATAAGCAATGCACCTGTGGTTGATTATGCGATGGACATAATGGAGGTCAGTGGGCGGCCCCTTGCCAAACGGGGAAAGCGGTCCGGCAGTAAGAGGGTCCTGCGCTGTAACGATTGCGGCCGGCGAATGGTGGTTCCTTTTTCTTCGGAAGACCTGAAATGCCGGTGCGGTGGTGGATATGAGGATATGCTCGTGCCTGTACTGGACAACGGCAACGAACTCTTCGACAGAGAGCCGCCAAATAGGATCAGAGGGCGGGTCCTTCGCCAGATAGAAGGACTTCCTCTCTCCTGATGGCCTCCCTGTATATAGTTATAGCGATCCTTATATGGAGTTCCCTCGGCCTTTTTGTCAGGGCCTCCGGCGTGCCTGTTCATGTCCTTATCTTTTATTCCGCATTGTTTTCGCTCTTCTTCCAGGCCCCTCTTTTCATTTCAAGAAGGTTCAGGAGCGCCCTGCCGCCTTTAAAGGGATTTCCGTATATTTTTCTGCTGAGCCTGTGCCTGCTCCTGAATACATTCACATTCCTCTTTGCCTATTCAAAGACCACGATCGCCAATGCCGTGCTTACACACTACATAGCCCCTGTGATTGTTGCAGTGCTTGCATTCGTCTTCCTTGGTGAGAGAATAACACCGAGGATAATCTTTTCAATTATCGTTGCTTCCGCCGGTTTATGGATAATGCTTGGAGGGGGTGCCATACTGGAATGCTTCAGGGGCGTAGCCAGTGAGGGGTTCAGGGTTACCGGTGATCTCCTCGGCATTCTTTCCGGGCTTGCCTCAGGATTTTTCTATGCACTGCTTGTGATCTTTGTCCGGGTCTTTACTCAGAGGATGAACCCTTATATGATGGTTTTTTTTCAGAACCTATTCATGGTGATGATGCTCCTGCCATTTATAAGGGAGGTCCCCTATGAGAGGCTGTGGCTCCTTGCAGTGATGGGTGCGGTGCATTCAACCGCCGCACCTTTTTTCTACTACAGGGGATTGATGGTGGTTCAGGCAAGCAGGGCTGCGGTGCTTGGCTATCTTGAACCTGTTGGTGCTATAATTTTCAGTATTATATTCCTGAAGGAGTTTCCCGGAGCGAGATCCTATGTCGGCGGCGTCCTTATAATCCTGTCAGGTTATCTCGCCGTCAGTGAGGGGAGAGGGAAGAACAGCGGGAATGATTCTTGAGATTTGATGTCTCCGGAAAAGAGAATATGCAAATGAGAATGATTTGGATTATACGGACGACAATTGCTTTGGTATCCGTATTTTTCCTCAGCGGGCTTGTCGACGCCTCTGAAACGATACATCTAACGGTGGGTGAGGCAGTCCGGATGGCTATCAGGGAGAATATCGGCCTTAAGGCTGAGAGGTATCTGCCGTTGATATCCATGGGGGATGTCTTAATCGAGGAATCCGCCTTCGATCCCGACATTTCCTTGAGCCTTGGCGAATCATATGAGAGGGCAATGTCACCCTCCATCGTTACAAGCACCCGGCAGAGGTCTTTTGACCTCGATATATCTCTCTCCGGCAGGGTTGACGCAGGCACCCGGTACACAGTCAAGTGGAACTATCAGAAGTTCAGGGGGGATTCATCGTTTCTTATAATTAATCCTTATCATCTGACCGAACTGACGGTCACTGTTTCACAACCTCTACTGAAGGGGTTTGGGCGGAAGAATCAGAGGACGATGATTGCTGTGGCAGAGGGTAATAAGAGGATCTCAGGGTATCGGTTGAAAGGGAAGATGGAGGAGACGGCCCTGAAAACAATCAATGCGTATTATAATGTACTTATTGCTGAAGAGAGATTGAACTATGCGAGGTTCTCTCTCCGGCTTGCGGAGGATGTCCGCGAAGAGGTGAAGGCCAAGATCGGGGCAGGTGTGCTTTCACCTGTAGAGGTATATAAGGCGGAATCCGGGGTGGCAAAGAGGGAGGAGATGGTCCTCAAGGCCGGCAACGGGCTTAAAGACGCCATTGATGAGTTAAGACTTCTCCTTGGTATCCGTGACTGGCGCAGGGAGATCGTACTTTCAGGTGAGGAGGAGTTCAGTGACGGTCTTCCGGACATTGAAGCTTCCATAACCAAGGTGCTTAAATATAGTAACGAGATTAAACAGGCCCTGCTTGAGAAGAAGAACAGGGAGATGCTGCAGAGGTTCTACCTCAATCAGATGCTCCCTGATGTCGAGCTTTTCGGGACAGTGGGTGTGAGCGGTCTTTCGGATACAAGGGCTGATGCCCTTGACAGGCTCCTAAAGGGCGCTGACAGGACCTGGCAGGTGGGGGGTCTCACTACGGATGCCGTTGTTCAGGAAGGCTGAGAGGGGGCGCTACCTGAAGGCGAAATATGAGCAGGAGAGGGCAGCCGCAAGAATTGATGAACTTAGACAGAGGGTAGTCCTGGATCTGAGAAAGAAATGGAGGGCCCTTGAACTTAACCTCAAGAGGATTGCAGCAACAGGTAAGACGAGGCTGGCGGAGCAGAAGAGGCTCGAGGCCGGGGAGGGCCGTTTCAGGGAAGGTCTTACAACACTGAATGACCTTCTGAAGTTCCAGGAAGAATATACCGAATCCTTATTTGAGGAGAGGAAGGCGGTTATGGATTACCTGGTATCCCGCGCCGAGTTTGAAAGGGCGGAGGGAAGCCTCCTGTCAAGGTTCGGTATTCATCCGTAAGTTGCTATAAGGATAGTTTAGATAAAGTCTGTTGTGTAAAGTCGAACAGTTGTCGTTATTCCGTCATTCCGGCTTGTCCGGAATCGTTTTTTAAGAAGGATTCCCGACGTGCTTCGCTTGCGGGAATGACAAATAACCGTAGTTTATACACAGACTCTATATAGTTAAGTGAGAACAATTGTAACCATTCAAACCCTATTCGTTAACTGAACAGGAGAGGCACAGATGGAAAAATTTCAAAGACCTGCCATAGCCGCATCCGTGACGGATATGGAACTGGAACTCCTTGGGCCGGAGGTGGTCGATGCCATCGACCTGATAGAACTGCGTGTCGACCATTTTAAGGACTTGAGGGATGATTATATCCTGAGTGTTTTCAAGAGGGCTGAGGGGGTGGGGAAGCCCGTTATTGCCACAATCAGGTCTCACAAGGAGGGAGGGGAGAGGTTTATAGATGATGACCGGAGGATTAGCATCATCAGACTGATAGCAGACCATGCCGACCTCGTCGATGTTGAGGCACGGGAACCGATATTTGATGAGGCAAGGGGTATTATAAAGGACAAGGGGAAGGTGCTTGTAGGGTCGTTCCATGATTTTCAAGGCACGCCTTCCTATAATGAACTGACCGTTTTTGTTGATGGAGTTTATGAGAGGGGGGCAGACGTAGTAAAGATTGCCGTCTTTGCACGTGACGTGAGAGACATCCAGACGATGACGAGACTGCTCCTGGATTATGAAAAGAGGGGAATAGTCACGATATGCATGGGTAAGAGGGGGCTTGCTTCAAGGGTTTTCTTCCCCATGATCGGCTCCCTGTTTACCTTTTCCGCCGTGGGGACACAAAAGGCCCCGGGACAGGTATCGGTAGTTGAGTTGAGGGGTTATATGAATACGCTTTCCCGTTGAACCCTGAATTGCCGGTAGAGATTCCATCAATCCATGAAGAGGGCAGGTGGGTAATGGCTTTTCGTCTCATTCTCGGCGGGCCTCCTGCCCGCCTCCGGGGCAAGCAATCCCGGTGAAGCATAACGATTGTCTGGAAACCGCTCAAAGCCATTGCCCACCTGCCCTCAATTTGATCCGCGAATCAAACGGCGGATTTGGGTTGAAGGGCATTGATACAGGGAAGAGCTCCTTTTGTGCTAAGATAAAATATGATAGATACATTGCTGATAATTTTGCTGGTGGTTGCCTCAATCTATCTCTACGCTGCGGTTTCTCTCAGAAGAGCCTACAGGAGACTTCTTTGAGGGGGTGTAAATCGCTCCGTGAGAGAGCAAATGATTGAAAAGATTCAAAAACGAGGGCTAAAGGTTCCATCCTGGTTATTAATCAGGTCAAAGGGCTGTAAATGAGCCTCTCGCCAGATGAAAAAAGTATTCCTTTTGTGATATCATAGAGACACCTACCAAACCCTATCTCCGCCCCCTCGAGATAGGGTTTAGTCCCACACATGCCTCCATCCCTTTCCCTCCAGGGGTGGAGGCACCCCTTACTTTAACCCGGATTCCGTACAATTCACGAAGAGACAAGTTCCTTAATCCGACTGATCCGACTGATAGGACTGATCCGACTGATAGGAGACGGTGTTATCACGGGACGCCGGTGATTTAAAGAGAGGGAAAAAGGACAGGTGGACTCTCATTAAGAGAGAATCATAACAGGATGTCCAGGAGGGTAAAGATAAAGACCGTTACACTGATATAGCCGTTCATGTTAAAAAACGCCATGTTCAGCCTGCTTAAGTCATCCGTTTTTATGAGGGAGTGTTCATAGAGCAGCAGTCCGCCGGCGATGAAAATGCCTGAATAAAAGAGGACGCCGAGGTTGAAGATATAAGACGTCGATAACAGCAGTAGCCATGTGAGAATATGGGAAATCCTTGATAGACGGATTGAGTTCCTGATGCCAAAACGCTGCGGCACCGAGTAAAGACCTGATGCCCTGTCGAAATCCATATCCTGCAGGGCGTAAAGTATGTCGAACCCTGCCAGCCAGAAAACAACTGCAAGGGCCATGGGTATTATTTTTAGGTTGAAGCTGTCCCTTACCGCTATCCATGCCCCAATTGTTGCACCTGAAATGGAGATGCCGAGTACGATATGACTGAGCCATGTGAACCTCTTTGTGTATGGGTATAAAACAAAAAAGGCCAGCGCAAAGGGAGACAGCTTAAGGCAGAGGGGGTTCAGCATATACGCTGCAAAGATGAATACGCCGGTAGATATAAGAGTAAAGAGGAAGGCCTCGGTCAGCCCGATCTTGCCTGAAGGGATCTCCCGCTTTGAAGTCCTTGGATTCAGGGCGTCCATCTTGCGGTCGATAATCCTGTTAAGCCCCATGGCAGAGGAGCGTCCACCTACCATTGCAACGGCGATCCAGAGGATCTTTTTCAGGGAAGGTATCCCGTCCGCTGCAAGCAGTGCTGCTGTGAAAGCAAAGGGGAGGGCAAAGACGGAATGTGAGAACCTGATCATTCTCAGGTAGAGGACAGCCCTTTTCAACATGCCGTTGATATCTTTTTACTTCTCCTTCTTGATCCCTTCACGGGCAATGGCAACATTTCCGGTCCTGACAAACTCCTTGATCCCAAAGGGCCTGAGAAGCTCTGTGAAGGCAGCTATCTTTTTCTCATCTCCGGTAATCTCAACGGTATAGGTCTTGGGGCTGGAGTCAATCACCCTGCCACGGAAGATCTCTGTAAGGCGTAACACCTCGGCCTTGTCCTCCTGCCTGGGTGCTACTTTTACAAGGACCATCTCCCGTTCAACATGGTCCACCTCGGTAAGGTCAACCACCTTTATTATATCTATCAGCTTGTTCAACTGCTTGGTTATCTGTTCGATGATCTGGTCGTCACCCGAGGTAACTATAGTCATGAGTGATATCTGCGGATCAGTGGTTTCGCCGACTGAGAGGCTTTCGATGTTATATCCTCTTCCACTGAAGAGTCCCGCAACCCTCGACAGAACACCGAATTTGTTCTCCACAAGTATGCTTATTGTATGTCTCATCTCCAACCCCCTATTTTACAGCCCGTAGTTTCTTTTCCTTTGTTTCCGCCTCTTCACCAAAGATCATCTCATCAATGGCGGCACCGGCCGGGACCATAGGGTAGACCTTTTCCTTCCATTCTATGAGAAAATCCATAAATACCGGCTTGTCCTTCACCTTCAGCGCCTCCTTGATAACGGGTTCGACCTCAGAGGGCTTTTCCGCACGTAATCCCACTGCGCCATAGGCCTCTGCAACCTTTACAAAATCAGGGACGACATCAAGATGACTGCATGAATATCTCTCATTGTAGAAAAGCTCCTGCCACTGTCTTACCATGCCGAGGTAGTGGTTGTTCAGTATTGCGACCTTGACCGGTATGTTATAAACCACACAGGTTGCCAGTTCCTGAATATTCATCTGGATGCTCCCGTCTCCAGCTATATCTATGACTGTCTTGTTGGGAAAGGCGAGCTGCGCTCCCATGGCAGCGGGGAAGCCGTATCCCATTGTGCCAAGGCCCCCTGAACTGAGCCATGTCCTCGGTTTTTCAAACTTGAAAAACTGCGCTGCCCACATCTGGTTCTGTCCAACCTCCGTTGATATTATTGCGTTGCCCTTTGTTAGGGCATAGAGCTTCTCCACAACATACTGGGGCTTTATAACGGATTCACTGAAGGTATACGTTAAAGGCCGTTCCTTTTTCCAGGCGTCTATCTCCTTAAGCCATGATTTCCGGATTGCCTCCCACTGAGGTTTTTCTTCCTGCCTGAGGACCTCGGCAAGGATCTTCAGTACCTTCTTTGCATCACCCACGATCGGTATATCAACGGGCACGTTCTTCCTGATAGAGGTCGGGTCTATGTCTATGTGTATGATCTTGGCATTGCTGGCAAAATCCCGCAACCTTCCGGTTACACGGTCATCAAACCTCATCCCGGTTGCTATCAACAGGTCGGATGACTGGATAGCCTTGTTTGCATAGTATGATCCATGCATTCCCGGCATGCCGAGAGAGAGTTTGTGGGTACCGGGGAATGCACCAAGTCCCATAAGGGTCATGATAACGGGTATTTCCGCTAACTCGGCAAGGATCTTCAGCTCCTTGCTTGCATTTGAGGAGATGACACCTCCACCGGCGATGATAACCGGTTTCTTTGCCTTCAGGATTGCCTGAGCTGCCTTCTTGATCATCCATTTGTTGCCTTCATATTTCGGATTGTAACTCCTGAGTTTCACCTGCTCCGGCCACCTGAAGGTGGCCTTGGCTCCCGTGACATCCCGTGGGAGGTCTATGAGCACCGGTCCCGGACGGCCTGTTGTTGCGATGTGGAATGCCTCACGTATGATTCTCGCAAGATCCCGGACATCTTTTACAAGATAATTGTGTTTTGTGCAGGGCCTTGTTATCCCTACTATGTCGGCCTCCTGAAAGGCGTCGTTCCCGATCAGCTTTGTGGGTACCTGTCCCGATATAACCACTACGGGGATGGAGTCCATGTATGCGGTTGCAAGACCGGTCACTGTGTTGGTTGCACCAGGGCCGGAGGTTACCAGGGCAACGCCTGCTTTTCCCGTAACCCGTGCATAGCCGTCTGCAGCATGGACTGCAGCCTGTTCATGTCTTGTAAGTATGACCTTGATATCCTTTTCGTCATAGAGGAAGTCGAAGATGTCGAGGACAACCCCGCCGGGATAAGCGAAGAGCTGGTTGACCCCCTCCTTTTTGAGACACTCAATTAGTATTTCCGACCCTGTCAGTTTCATATCCTCCTCTAAGCTCCTTTGTTGAAATGACGTTAAATAAGAATTTTATCATATATTGTTTTGAAATTTCTATGTCTTTCTGTCTGCCAAGCCTGCCGACAGAGAAACAAACACTCTGTGAGGCCGTTCCGCCTCCATTCCCGGGACTAATGTCTCAGTATGAAATACTCTATGAGTGCCACGATCAGAACCGCCCCGGCAGCGGGGAAAATCTTCCTGTACGTTCCCATGATATCCGCCTTGAAGTACTCCCTGGTAAGGATAAGGCAGACATGGACAGGCGAGATAAGTACCCCTAAAAAGCCTGCTGCAAAGGCAAAAGTGAAGGCCGGCGGGTCATGTCCCGTAAGGGTTATGATCAGGGGAAAACTGCTGCCGACGAAACCAACCGTAAGGCCGGTCAGAAGTCCGGTAAGAAAGGGAAGAAGAAAGAGTACCGGCAAAAGGGGTATCTCCTTTTCCGAAAAGAAAATGCTGATATTGTTGACGGCGCCGGACAGCTCCAGGGTTTCCTTAAAGAGTATTACACCGATGATGAGGGTGATGACATTAAGGGAGAATCCATACCTGAATGCCTCCTTTATCTTTTTAACGGGATACCGGTATATTACAAAAAGGGAGAGTACCAGAATCACCAGTGCATAATGGAGAGGGATTTTGAAGACTATCACCATAACAAGAAGCCATATGAGAGGGAGAAAGGTGAGGATAATCTCCCGGGGGTTTCCTTTAATGGAAGGGTATTTTCCGTGTACCTTATTCAGCACAAAGAAGCCCGTTATAAACATCGTCAGGGCATAGGGCAGGTTATAGAGGATAAATGTCCTCACCTCGATCGAGGTGAGGACCGACGCCAGAATGATACCGGGATAGAGGGGAAGTATGAATTCCCAGGGATGGCGGTACCAGTAGTTTGTGAAGGTCTTCTCTTCCGGGGTGAGGGGGGTGTCCCTGGTTGCTTCATCTACCATTGGTGCGGAAAAATAGGCGCCCCCAACGGAAGGGAGCATACCGATTAACAGGGGCATGGAGATGATTACTGATTTTTTGTTCCTGAAGATACCCCTCATGGCCTTCATCATCCTTTCAAGTGCCCTTGCGTCCCTGAGGATATATTCAAAGATTCTGATAAAGGTGAGGGCTATCAGCAGATCCAGAGTGATAGGAGCGGTGAGGGTATTTTTTACCACAAGAAGGATCCTGTCGGGAGTAAGCCGGTAGGTGAGGATCAGGAAGAGTGATGCAATCATAAGGACATAACCGACGTTCCACTTTCTCCTGAGAAGGAGAAGTATAATTACCATGGCTGCTGTTAATATAAGGATATCGACCATTCCGGATATTTTATCCTAAACTGCTGTTTTATTATTTTTAAACGGAATTTGTGATTGACAAAACCACATGAAATTGTGTAATATTTCAATTCGGAAATTTTATTAAGGAAGGTGATGTATTATGACTGTTTTTGCCAAAAAAGGTGAGGTTGAAAGAACCTGGTATGTCGTTGATGCCTCAGACAGGGTCCTTGGCAGGCTTGCCACAAGGATAGCCTCATATTTGAGGGGTAAACATAAACCCCAGTTCACTCCAAATGCCGATACGGGAGATTTTATAATAGTCGTAAATGCCGAGAAAATCAGACTTACAGGGAATAAGCTTGAACAGAAGGTCTACTATCACCATACCGGCTACCCCGGTGGTATAAAGGCGGAAACGGCAAAGAAAAGGCTGGACAGGAGGCCTGAAGAGGTGATCAAGGTTGCTGTCCGGGGTATGCTGCCGAAGAACAGGCTTGGCAGAACGATGCTGAAGAAACTGAAGGTCTACCGCGGCCCGGAGCATCCTCATCATTCACAGCAACCTAAAACAATAGATTTATAATATACTGAAAGTACTGAAAGGAGCGCATAATGGGAGAGATTACATATCAGGCTACCGGGAGAAGAAAGACATCGGTTGCCCGTGTCATTCTGAGGCCCGGTAGTGGAAAGATCGAGGTAAACAGGAAGGAAGTCGGGCGGTATTTCCCCCGTGAAACCCTGCAGATGATTGTTCGTCAGCCCCTTGAGCTTGTGGGTATGCATAACAAGCTGGATGTCAAAGCCAGTGTAAAAGGTGGCGGGCTTTCAGGCCAGGCAGGAGCCGTAAGACATGGTATAGCAAGGGCTCTTACGGTTGTCGACAGTGATCTCAGGCCGAAGCTCAAGAAGGAGGGTTTGCTGACAAGAGACCCGAGGATGAAGGAGAGGAAGAAGTACGGTCTTGCAGGTGCAAGGAAGAGGTTCCAGTTTTCCAAACGTTAATTGCGGTTTTAAATCCAATTCAGAAAAAGTCAAAAAGTGCTTAAAGTCGGAATATGTGGCGGAAGTGGATACACCGGTAGTGAACTGGTTCGCATCCTCCTGTCTCACCCCGGCGTCAGGATTACAGTAATTACCTCTGAACGCTCCCGGGGAAGGCGTGTCAGTTCCCTCTTTCCCCACTTGGAGGGGTTAACCGGCCTGTCTTATGAATCGCTCATTCCCGGGAAGATCATCAAAAAGGCTGATTTCTTCTTCATGGCCCTCCCGCATGCAGCTTCCCAGGAAGCCGTTAGTTTCTTTTACAAATCGGGAAAACATGTTTGTGACCTTTCTGCAGATTACCGGCTGAAGGACCCCCGCGTATATGAGACGTGGTACGGTGTGAGGCATGAACACAGGACGGTGCTTAAAAGATCGGTCTACGGGCTTCCTGAAGTTTACAGGAGCCGGATCAGAAGAGCCCGGCTGGTTGCCAATCCGGGGTGTTTTCCAACAGGTGCGATCCTCGGTATATATCCCCTGGCCAAAAAGGGCCTCGTTGATCCCGACAGTTTTGTTGTGGATTCAAAGTCGGGTACCTCAGGTGCAGGCAGAAAGGCGGATACCTCCCTGTCTTTCTGTGAGGTGAATGAGTCCTTCAGGGCCTATGCCATTGCAACTCACAGACATACCCCCGAGATAGAACAGGAGGTCTCCAGGGTTGCCGGTAGACCGGTAAGGGTAGACTTCACGCCCCATCTTTTGCCGGTGAACAGGGGGATACTTACCACGATTTATTCCAGACTCACCGGGAAGTATACTACGGAAGAACTTTTGATACTCTACAGAAAGACCTTCGGGAAGGAGCCCTTTGTGCGGGTTCTCGATGAAGGGCGGTTCCCCGATATAAGGAATGTGAGAGGTTCAAACTTCTGTGACGTTGGACTGAAAGTGAATGAAAGGACAGGAACGGTGATTGTTGTTACGGCTATTGATAATCTCGTAAAGGGTGCATCGGGCCAGGCGGTGCAGAATATGAATATTATGATGGGGTTTGAAGAGACCTCGGGGCTGAATCATACACCGGCATTGCCTTAGCATGCTGTAATCACCGCGGACTGTTGAAAAAGTCCGACCACGGGCGGTTTGTCATGCTGAACCTGTTTCAGCATCGAATATAAACAATATGTTGTGAGATCGTGAAACAAGTCCGGAGCCTGCCCTGAATTTATTCCATGGGTGACTTTTAGTTGGTTTTCAACAGCCCGGCGTCCGTGGCCTTGCATCCCGGGAAAATTGAAAGAGATACTTATAGAGGAGAGTCTCCTTAACGAGATGATAGAGCACGCCCTTGAGGGGTCGCCCGAAGAGGTGTGCGGGATTGTAGGGGGCAACGACGACAGGGCGGAAGAGATCTTCAGAATGACAAACGTCGAGCATTCCCCTGTAAGTTATTTTATGGACTCAATGGAGCAGTTTCAGGTGATGAAGGACCTCAGGGAAAAGAACCTCAAAATGGTTGCCATCTATCACTCCCATCCCGAAGCCGAGGCATACCCCTCTTCAAAGGATGTGAGTCTTGCCTTTTATGATGACGCCGCTTATATTATTATCAGTCTTATCCATGATAAACCGGTTGTAAGGGCCTTTATGATAAGAGAAGGGCGGATTGATGAGGTAAGGATCGTCGGGTAATCTCATGAAAAGGGTCGGTTTTTTATATAGTGATGTATATCTGAGCCACAGGACACCGCAGGGGCACCCTGAGTCTCCTGAGAGGCTTAGGGCGATTGTTGAAGGAATAAACCGGTCGGAGCTTGCCGGGCTTCTGTTACCGATACCCCCTGAAAAGGCCTCATTTGAAGATATTGAAAGAGTACACACCCATGAATATATTGAGCGGATAAAGGGTGCAGGTCCGGGATATTTAGACCCCGACACATACCTCTCGGAGGGTACTCTGGAGGCCTCACTTCTTGCGGCCGGTGCAGTTATAAAGGCGGTGGATGCCTGCAGGGAAGGGGTGGTCGAGAGGGCTTTCTGTGCTGTACGTCCACCGGGCCATCATGCTGAGGCAGGCAGGGCAATGGGGTTTTGCATCTTTAATAATGTGGCTTCCGGCGCAAGATACGCCCAGGGGATTGGTTACAGGAGGGTGTTTATAGTCGATTTCGATGTCCATCACGGCAACGGGACCGAGCATATCTTTTATGAGGACGACAGTGTTTTTTATTTCAGCACTCACCAGTATCCCCATTATCCCGGAACAGGGGGTGAGAATGAGAGGGGTTCTGCAAAGGGAGAGGGGTTCACCTATAACATTCCCATGCCGTACGGTTCGGGAGATGAGGAGTACAGGCATGCCTATGGTGAGACCCTCCACGAGCTGGTATCATCTTTTTCACCTGATATCATACTTGTCTCAGCCGGTTACGACCTTCATGCAAGGGACCCCCTTGCAGGGATAATGGTAACCGACGGTGGTATCAGGGATATAGTGCGTGGTATACTCACCTCCGGGAAGGATGTCCCGTATGTCTTCGTGCTTGAAGGTGGATATGATCTGACGGCGCTTTCCGGTTCGGTCATAATAACGCTTGATGAGATGCTTGAATCGGCTTAGGGTGCTCTGCCGGATTTAATATAATAATTCAGAACAGGCTTAAGGGGGTTTGATTATGGAAAGAAGGGTGCTATACTTTGATAAACCCGGCAGGGACAACACAGATGCCTGCCTTGAGGTGGTCTCCGGGATTCTGGAAGAGGGGCGGGTAAGGGATATCGTTGTAGCCTCTACGACCGGTGAGACAGGGCTGAGGTTTGCCGGGAGATTTGCCGGGAAAGGACTTAACGTGGTTGTTGTAACACACTCCCATGGTTTCAGAGAGCCTGATAATACCGAGATGGACATTGAGACCAGGGAGAAGATCGGCAAGGCCGGCGGGCGGGTATATACCGGTACGATGATAACCCATTCGCTGGAGACGGCGCTTGCCGCACGGTTTAGCGGTTCCTATCCCACCCTCATAGTGGCTCAGACCCTCAGGAGGTTTGGAGAGGGCCCCAAGGTCTGTTGCGAGATTGCCATGATGGCGGTCGATGCCGGTTTGATCCCCGAGGGTAAAGAGGTGATTACGGTTGCCGGAACGGCAAGGGGAGCGGATACCGTCATGATCGTAAGGTCGGCAGCCTCAAAGAGGTTTCTTGATCTCAGGGTGCTTGAGATATTGGCAAAACCAAGGGGTTGAGTTGTTTGGGTGTTTGAATGATTACAACTCACAGTCTCGTAAAAAATCCCTGATTGTCACCCCTGAAATAAATTCAGGGCAGGCTCTGAACCATGTGCTGAACTTGTTTCAGTATTGTTTCAGGGTCTCATAAGTTGTTGATTTATATAGATTTCCCGAAGTTAATTCGGGATTCAGAATGACAGAATACGGTATTTCTGATTTTTTACGAGTTTGTCAAATATGGAGAGCGGATTTTGAAAAACCGAATATACGGTGTTTTTGTAAAAGGTCTTAAAAATCTCTTTTCTGTCATTCCCGTGAAAACGGGAATCCGGTTTCTTCAGATTGTTACATGTTTTCTACTGGATTCCCGCTCAAAAAACTGCGGGAATGACGACCTAACTAAAGAATCGCTCAATTTAGGCAGCAGTGATTTTGCACTGCCGGTTTACTCCCTGTGAGGATGCCGGGTTAATAACAACTATATACCTGATGCAACCGAATTTGCAGTGCCGGCATAAAGGAGGATAGAGCCGAGAATGGGGCCGATGCAGGGCGTCCATCCCGCAGCAAAGGCCGTACCTACAAGAAAAGACCCCAGAAGTCCGGCAGGCTTGTTCTGCAGGTGAAACCTCTTTTCCTGAGACAGTAATCCAATCTTCAGAATGCCGGCTATGTAAAGTTCCATAACAACGATAAGCGCGCCGCCTATTTTTCTGACGATTTCCTGATAATCAGAAAGGATCCTTCAAGGCATTTTCGACATCGTTCCTAAGTCTGCTTTCCGAATAAACCCCCACAACCTTCTTAATTATTTTGCCATCCCTGCCGATCAGAAAAGATGTGGGAATTCCGGTAATTTTCCCGTAGTTGTTCAGGACCCTTTTATTTGCCATAACCACAGGGTATGTCATACCCATATTCCTGATGAAGGATTGTGAAACAGAGTCAACCGAGATACCAATAATCGTAAACCCCCTGCCATTATAATCCGAATAGATCTTTTCAAAGCCGGGTATCTCTATCTTGCATGGAGGACACCAGCTTGCCCAGAAATTGATAAGAACCACCTCATCCTTGAAGTCGGAAAGATGAACCTCTTTCCCGGATAAATCCTTCAGGGAGAACCCGGGAGCCATACTTGTTTTCGAGAAATTGTTTTTGGCTGAGACCACCCTGTTTTTAATGGAGGGAAACAGATAAATCCCCAGTATTAAGAGCAGAACAATCCATATGATGTTTCTTGTTTTCATAAAGAAACCTCCTGAAAATGTTTTGAATTATACTGTATTGTCGTGTCAACCTTGTAATGTCGGGGTGTTTGAATTATCATTCCCGCTGCGTCGGGAATCATAACTCCTCTTAGATTCCGGACAAGCCGGAATGACAATTGAGAATCGACATTACGGTAGTTAAAGTAACGAAAATCAGGAGGTGATTCTTGGGGGGTGGAAGATAAAAGAGACCGGTTCCGGCGAAGAGTTTATACCGGAGGGGAGATAGAATCTTGTATAACTGTTATCGGTGACCGCTGCTGAAGCAACATTTTGATCAAACATAAATGTATAAGAGCCGCAGATAAAGGACTTGTCTTTAATACAGACTTTCAAGGCAGGTGTTATGCCTGCAGAGAAAACTGCAAGGCATAAAACTACCAGAATAATGGAGGAAAGGATACCCTTATTCATATTCCCAATAAAAAAGCCTTGTGGATTGCCTTTAAAAGGCCTGTGATATCAAATTGCTGTTATAACTTAACTTATTATTATACTACAAAAACCAGGAGGAAATACAACATCAGTCAGCTCTGTCCCGGGTCCCGATTCCGTAGTTAAACCCTGAACAAAGCTTTAAGGATGTAGAAAGATTAACATCAAAAAAGGTAAAGAGACATTTTCATGCCCCTTTAGCTTTTTTGAGTATGTGTATAAATTATAGTCATTAGTCATTCCCGCAATCCCGAACGCATTCGGGAGTCGGGAATCCTTCTTAAAGAACGATTCCGGACAAGCCGGAATGACGGAAAAACGACAACTGTTGGACTTTATACACAGACACTAATTAGAGTCTGTCCATAAACTCATCTATTCCGTCATTCCGCACTTGATGCGGAATCCAGAACCGCTTGATTTTACGAGGATGCTGACTGAATGCCCCGATCTTTGATCGGGGATGAAAGCCAGCTATATAAATAAATCAATATTCCTTACTCGGAAGCCCCGACCTTTGGTCGGCGAGCTTCACTGGATTCCCGTTTTCACGGGAATGACAACAAAACAGTTTACACACAGACTCTATTTAAAGATTTAAAGCTCTAAATAATCACGATGTGCAAAACCCTTGCGATAGTCGAGCATCCAGGCTTCCCGGGGTGTTATCTTTATGAAACGATAATCGGGATTGGCCGGGAAGGTTTTTATAATTGGAAATTTATCTGAGTAAATCCCGAAGACAGAGGGTAGCTGATCTTCCTTTACTACCTCCGCTTCACCCTCGATCTGGAGCCCGGTTATCTTCATCCAATCAGCCTCATCTTCATCAATGGTGAGCGCCACTTTAGGATTGTTTTTTAGGTTGGCAAATTTCCTGGACTTCACAGAAGTTGCAAAATATAAATCAAACCCTTCGTTGACATATGCGACGGTGCTGACATGCGGTTGTGCCGGATCATTTGAATTGATTGTTGCAAGATTTAGATAAAGGTGCCCGCTTAGATAGGATAGAATTTCTTTTTTAATCTCATCAGACATGTTGATTACCTCCTGTTCGTTTTTTTGAATTTTTTAAAGTTGACAGTCTCGTAAAAAATCAGAAATACCCTATTCTGTCATTCTGAATCCCGAATTAAGTTCGGGAAATCTATATAAATCAAGAAGTTATGAGACCCTGAAACAAGTTCAGGGTGACAATCAGGACTTTTTACGAGTGCATCAAAGTTGTGATATTCAAAGAGTTTCATCTTATTGTATTTTCTCCGTTATAAGCCGGTCCAAAGACCATCGGCCACCACCATTAATCATCAGAACGGTCGAGATTGTCAGAACAAGAATATGATACTCAATACCTTCTCCCTGCTGTTTACCGGACCAATTCATAAAGAATCCGTACCGAAGGTGAATCATCAGAATAGCCACAACCATAACAATTGCAATCCCAAAGGCCGACACCCTTGTAAGCAGTCCTGAAAGCAGCCCTAATGCCCCGAAAAACTCAGCCATTATGACTAAAAAGGCAAACAGAGCAGGAATCCCTAACGATCCGGTAAGAAACCCCATGGTTCCACTGAAACCATAACCGCCGAACCAGCCGAAAAGCTTTTGAGCCCCGTGGGCAAAAAATACCGCCCCTAAACCCATCCGCAGGACAATGCTCGAAACATCTTCATCTGTCTGGATTAGTTTTCTTATCACAAGCCTCCTCACCTCCTTTCGTTTGTTTTTAACGACTGCTTTAAGGTATTTTATAGCTATTACGATCCAATTGCAAGTAGGCACTTTTTTGTGCTATACATACTTGAAAGTAAGTTTTGTGTGATATCAACAAAAAAGGAGTGTATATGGAAGACAAACAGTCGGATTGTCCGGTGGAAATAACACTGTCACTATTAGGTGATAAATGGAAGGTGCTCATATTATGGGAACTATTCGAAAGGATAAAAAGATTTGGCGAGCTGAACAGGGCCATCTCCGGCATCAGTCAAAAGATGCTGACACAGCAACTGAGGCAGATGGAAAAAGATGGTCTTATAAAGCGGAAGGTTTATGCAGAGGTGCCCCCGCGCGTAGAGTATTCACTCACAGATATTGGTAAGAGCCTTAAACCGATTCTTGATGCAATGCATAAGTGGGGAAGCAACTATAGTGCGTCCAAGTGCGAGCAAGGGTGATAAGGGATGACCATGCAGATTGCTGCGGGCGGCTTTCAATACAGAAATACAGAAAATTGTTGACTTTTTGAATGGATATCATGGAATATAGTCGAAAACCTTAAGGAGGTGCAGGAGATGACAAAGGCGAAAAAATTAAAACAGCTCATTTTTAGCTTACCAAACAGGACTGGATTGCTTTCAGAAATTACTGCTGCAATCTCAGGTGCAAAGGTCAATATCACCACGATATGCGCATACGAGATTGAGGATAATGCATATTTTATGCTGACAACAGACAGTTATGCAAAGGCCAAGAGGGTACTCTCCAAATTAGGGATTGAGAATAAGGGAGAGGATGTGGTTGCGGTGGAGATGCCGAACAAGGCAGGACAGTTGCAGAAGGTTGCAAAAAAGATTGCCGATGCAGACATAAACATCAACTATATGTATGGAACGACAGGAACCGGGAGGGCCTCGATCTGTCTCTTTAAAACATCAGATGATAAAAAGGCTATCAGGGTAATCAATAAGTAGAGAGCAGTCAATAAAACCTGCAGGACCTGCAATGCGATTACAACTGGGAACATGAAAGACAAACGTGAGCATCGTAGATACCCGATATTGGCTACGGCGGTTATTAAGGCTGAGAATGACAGAGATGCATTGCCGGTTGAAAGCCTTGTGGCCAATATTTCACGCTCAGGGCTGGGGTTATACTCATACAGCCGGATAGAGAAAGGCATTTCTGTGTCAATCGAAATCACCTTTGTATCTCTGAAAGGGTCCAAACAGAAGGATACCGTTGATGGTGAGGTCGTCTGGTTGTCTAAGTTGGGGAGACTATACTATATAGGTGTTGCCTTTTATGAAGAATTAAATCCTGCCAAACAGCCTGTTTTATATGAACACTTCTGGAAAGTAACCAGGTGGGATTGAAAAGCCTCCGGTGTCACCCGGGATTTGCGGGGTCAGCATAATGGCTGAGCCGGCTGAGATACGCATCCCTGTCCGGACCGTCAGGGAAGGTATTCTAACGATGAAGTGACAGAAGTCGCCGTTGAATTCTATCCGCCGTGGACGTGCCATGAGAAGATGATGTTTAGTTCAAATGCATGTCTGCAAGCCTGCCCCCCACTTGCCCTTGGTTTTTTATAAACCTGTAAGTATCTTCCCTATATCTGCTTTGAGTAACTCCGTAGTTTTAAAATGTAAAGCAAGTCCACGCGCATCTCTATAGTATCGCTCAAGGGGGAAATCTCTGCAATAGCCATGACCACCATAGACTTGCAGGGCTTTGTTTGTAACATCTATTGCAACCTCAGAGGCATAGAGCTTTACTTTCAGGGCATCCACAATGGGAGCGGGAGGGTTTGTGTCCAGTCTTGATACCACTGAATAGAGAAGCGCTCTTGCTGTATCTACACCTAAACTCATCTCTGTAATTAATGATTGAATTAATTGGTTTGCTCCTATGGGATTTCCTGCGATAATCCTTTCTTTTGCGTGTTTGATAGAAGCATCTAAGGCTACCTGAGCAAGCCCCAATGAAACAGCAGTCGCCCCAAAGAACCCAAATCCGATAATCGCCTGACCTACGATTTTAAGCCCTTCCCCTTCCTTTCCTAAAATATTTTCTTTTGAAACCCGGCAGTCCTGGAAAAAGAGTTCCCGACTGGAGATTCCGTTAAGACCCATCTTTTCCTCTTTTTTGCCAAAGGAAAATCCCTCAGTGCCTTTCCCGATAAGAAGCATAGATATTCCTTGAGGTCCCCCGGATGGATCTGTGCGCACCAAAACTGCATAAATCTCTGCCTCTTGAGCGTTGGTTATAAATATCTTTGAACCATTGACAATATAGGCATCACCCTCTAATACCGCTCTTGTCTCAAGAGCTAAGGCGTTAGAACCACAGTTAGACTCATGGACACAGAAGGCTCCCAGCCTTTCTCCCCTTGCCATATCCGGCAGATGCTTTTCTTTCTGCTCCTCATTCCCTGCGCATAGGATAATATTCGAGCATATGGAGTGTGAAACAACTGAAAGGGCTGTTGAACCGCAAGCCTTAGCGATTTCCTCTACTGCCAGGACAAAGGATAGAGTATCCATCCCCATTCCTCCATATTTGGAGGGAATCGCTAATCCTAATATATCTGCTTCTCTCAATTTCTTAAGCCCCTCCAAAACAAAAGAATGGGTTTTGTCAATTTCAGATGCCCTTGACGCTAATTCCTTTTGAGCAATCCTGCTAACTGTCTCTTTGATAATCTTATGGTCTTCACTCAAATTCCAATACATTGTATTTACCTCCTGAAATTGCTGAGTCCGGGTGGCGCCTTGAGGCCACCCGGACTCAAGAGCACTTAACGAGGGCATGTGTCCTTTAACGGTGCTTCGCCGGAACAACAGGCTCCAATGCATTTTTTTAAATTCTCCGGCTTAAGTACATCTTTTACATTGCCCCCGGTAATTTGAACTTGATAGCCATCGTCGAGTTCTGTTATCCTTACATCGCACTTAACATCACTGCTTCCGCACATCTAAATCACCTCCTTTCAAGTCGGTCTTTTTTTGTCTCTGCTATATAAAAGGAAAAATTGGCCCCGGAAAGCAAAATTAAAGATTCAAAATTAATGAACTCGTAAAAAGTCTGAAAAAGTATTTTTTTGTCATTCCCGTGAAAACGGGAATCCAGTCTTTTCAGATAGTTACACGCTTCCTGGATTCCCGCTTTCGCGGGAATGACGATTTTTTGCGAGAATATCAAAATTCAATAAAAGACAGCGAATCATACTTTTCTTGAATTATTTCAGATTTCTTCTCTGAACAAAACCCGATAGATACATTCTCTTATCTTCTTCAGGTGATAGTTTATATTTTGATGGCTTTCGTTTAATTTTCCTGCTATTTCCACCTGTTTGTAACCCTGGAGAGTCAGGTCCAGGATTTTATTCTGTTTCCCGGACAGTCTTTTTCTGAGTTTTTCTTCGTATTCCCGGGATATCTCCACATCTGTGAGGGAGGATGTTTCAGCAGCAGGGATTACCTCCCATAACTCGGTACCGTTGTCGTTGATTGTTTCATTCAGGCTAATAACTCTTGAATGTTTCCCGATGCTTTTCCCTTTTCTATAAAGGCTGTCCCGGGCAGCATATTTCAGAATGCATAAGAGGTAAAACAAATTTGCATCCTTCAGTTTTGGCTCTCTACTGCGACACAGGTTCCACAACTTTAATAACATCTCCTGGCTTATATCTTCAAAGTCAAAAAATTGCTCCTGCTGTTTACCCCACAGGGTCTTGGCAGCTTTGTTTATCTTCAGGTGCAATTCCTTAAATCGGTTCTTTACTACCGGAGAAATACAGTTTTCTCCACAGAAATGATTCTCACGTATTACAGTTTTCATCCTATCCCTCTTTCATTTGGTAAATTTTCCCCAACACAACATATAAGCAAATAAGCATTTGCTAATATTGACAGTCTCGTAAAAAATCAGAAATACCCTATTCTGTCATTCTGAATCCCGAATTAAGTTCGGGAAATCTATATAAATCAAGAAGTTATGAGACCCTGAAACAAGTTCAGGGTGACAATCAGGAC
>BDTA01000101.1 GCA_002897935.1 bacterium BMS3Abin08 | reverse complement strand
AGGCCGTGTATAAACTGCTGTTTTATATTGTTGTCATACCCGAAGTCTGTAGTCGGGTATCCAGAAGTTACTGAAAAGACTGGATTCCCGCTCAACAGACCGCGGGAATGACGGCTCTATTGTTGACTTTATACACAGACTCTAAATAAAGGCCGTGTATAAACTGCTGTTTTATATTGTTGTCATACCCGAAGTCTGTAGTCGGGTATCCAGAAGTTACTGAAAAGACTGGATTCCCGCTCAACAGACCGCGGGAATGACGGCTCTATTGTTGACATTATACACAGACTCTAAATAAAGGCCCCTGAGGGGGCTTGGACTTTCAATACGGCATTAAAGAGGAAATAGAGGACTCCCACAAAGAATATTGAAATAAAAAACCTAAGGGGTAATGTCCTTAGAAATACTTTCTTGTCTACTGCAAAGAGAAAGGTGAAAACCATATGAAACAGGAAAGAGCTGAGATAAAACCCCAGGATATTGAGGGAGTAAAAATAGGCTAAAATCAAAAATAGTCCAAAGAGTATCTTTGCGTAGGGGGTCTCCATATGTTGCCGGCTGTAATCCTTTTTTATAAATACGGATACAGATGTCTGAAAAAGCAGGATAAGGGATAAAGAAGCCATAATGATGAGTGTTGCAGCAGGAAAGATTGAAGACAGGGGATCTCTCACTTTCAGTGCAAACATATATACAAGCAGCGCTACGGTGAACACCACCAGGGAAACAACAATGTCGCTTTTCTTGACATCCTTATCTTTGATTTTCCCTTTTTTTGATCCCACAATACCAAAAACAATTGAGGCAACAGATAGAAGGATAACCGTAACGTTGATCCATCCGGTAAAAAAATACTTTAAAACGCCTTCTCCTGCACTTGCAAGCAACAGACTTTTTAAAAAGCTGTTTTCAGCAATTCCTCCCAAAATAAGACCCATAACAACGGGAGCCGGTGAAAAACCATACTTGCTTCCCGTAAACATCAGCATTCCCACGCCGAACATAACTATCACATCATTGAAGTTATTGCTCACGCTGTAAGTCCCAAACACAGCCAGCACGATGATGGAAGCAGCCATGTACAGATCAGGCACCCTCATAACCCAGTGAGAATATCGTGATAGCATTATCCCAAAGACAAGCATAAGAAACTGGGCGAAAAGAAGACTGAGAATGAATGTGTTTACAAGTGAACCATGCAGGAGGAAGAGGTTCGGGCCCGGAAAGATACCATGAATGAGAAGTCCACCCAAAAGCACCGCAGCCGTAGGACTGCCCGGGATACTGAGAGTCAGCAGGGGAACTAAAGAGGGACCAACCATTGCATTGTTGGCTGATTCTGCGGCCACAACACCGTCAATGACCCCGGTGCCGAATTTCTCGGGATACTTCGATAATTTCTTTGCCTGGTCATAGGCAACTATTCCAGCCACCTGCCCACCGACACCGGGAATCAGGCCGATGATGGACCCAACAACGGAGCCTATGGCCTGCACCTTAAACATGGTGGCTACCCGAACAAACGTTTTCCACAAAACACCCTTTTCAGGCAGGAACTGAACCACGGTTCGTTCAGTACCAAACCACTCAAGAAGGTTAAAAACCTGTGGAATTGCAAAAAGACCGATTAATGCAGGTACGATCTGTACACCACCCATTAAAATATCGCTGAAAACAAACCGGAATTCTCCGGTTGTAGGGTTTGGTCCGATAGTGCTTAACCAGACACCGAAGGCACCGGCTATGAGGGACTTCAACATGTTGCCGGATCCGAGCCCGGCAACGACCGTCAGTCCGAGCACCGATATCCAGAAAATTTCAGTGGACTGGAATTTAAGGGCCAGTTCCGCCAGGGGAGCGGTAAGGAAAATCATGATAATCATCCCAAATACCCCGCCGATAAAAGAACTGATAAAACAGGCATAGAGGGTTGATTGGGCTTTTCCCCTCTTGGCCAGGGGGTAGCCATCGAGTAATGTGGCTATATTTGCCGGGGCCCCGGGAACATTTATCAGGATGGCGGATATCGCCCCTCCCGCCACGGAAGCCATATATACCGCACCTAAAAGGATAAGCCCTGTTGTCGGCTCCATCTGGAAGGTAAAGGGAACGAGCAGCGCTACAGACAATGTCGGACTCACGCCCGGTAGTGCACCGAGGATGAGGCCGCCAAAAACCCCTGCAAACAAAACCACCATATTATTGATGGCCAAGAGGTTGGGCAGACTCCCTATTACACCGGTTAAACCTTCAAACATTTTTTATCATCTTTGTGTTTGGTTCCGGTTAATTGGAGTCTGTGTATAAATTACAGTCATTTGTCATTCCCGCAATCCCGAACGCATTCGGGAGTCCGGAATCCTTACTTAAAGAACGATTCCGGACAAGCAGGAATGACAGAATAATGACAACTGGTCGACTTTATACACAGACACCAATGAGTGAAAGACATCGTCAGGGGAGAGATGCTTCCTCTTCCCTGATGATGCCTTAGTTTTTATTCATTCCTGCCCGAGACCTTTCAGTACAACCTCCAGCGTAGCTTGAGTCCTCTTCCACATCTTTCTGGTTTCATCACGTGAAAGCACAAACATTCCCGATCCACTATCCTTCATTCTCTTGGCAACCTTTTTGTCGTTGAACATCTTAACAAATATATCCGACAGCTTCCGGATTATCTCCGGAGGTGTACCCTTGGGAGCAGCTATTCCCCTTCTGTTGTTGCTGGCGTTGTCAACATCAAAGCCCAGTTCCTTGAATGTCTTGACATCGGGGATAAAGGAGCTTCTCTGAAGGTCGGCTATTGCAAGGATCTTCACCCGGTCTTTACTGCGGAACGCATCCGAGGTGTTGTTAAATCCAGCCATGACTTCACCGCTCATTACGGCCAGGAGGGCTGGAACGCCACCTTTGTATGGTATGTATGTTGTCTTGATATCGGCAGCCTTTGCGAGCTGGAGCATGGCGATGTGGTGCCCCACATAGCGGCCGGCACCTGAAAACGTAACCTTCCCGGGATTCTTCTTTGCATAATCCACAAGATCCTGTACGCTGTTGAAAGGACTGTTCTTGGGTACGATAAGGACGGCAGGATCCGTACCCCAGTTGGCAATAGGTTCCAGGTTGTTGATATTGTACTTGGCTTTCTTTGGATAGACGATCGATTGAGAAATAAAGTGAGGCACATTATATGCGACCAATTCATAGCCGTCCTTAGAGGCCGAAGTCACAAACCAGTTCCAGCCGACCATACCGCCTCCGCCGGGTTTGTTGATTATAACAATGGGTTGACCGAGGTATGTCTGTGCCTTCATGGTAACGATACGAGCCTGGAAGTCCGTAGCGCCACCAGGAGAATACGACACGAACAACTTTACCGGCCTGTCGGGATACTGCCCTGCATTTACGCTTGAAAACCCCGATACCATGCAGACGGTTATCGTGATTAACAAGATAAAAAGAAAATGCTTGCTTTTCATACTGCACCTCCGTTTTTGTCACCTTGCCCTAATTTAGGGTATTCGAAAAGACTAAAATCCTTGATCGCACCTCCTTTCCCGGAAATGGCTGCTATTCATTCCGGATTAATGAACACAGCCTAAGCAGAGACGTCACAATTTCCCTTCCCGGACCGCAGTTCAGCCTTTGCTTCCTCTTTCATTACGCGTCTGAGCACCTTTCCCTGAGGACTTATGGGAAGACTGTCACGGAATTCTACGATTCGGGGCGCCTTGTATCTCGCAATCCTTTCCTTGCAGAATGAGATAATCTCTTCCTGGGTAATACTCCCGACTGCATCGTCTTTAGGAACGATATATGCCTTTACCGTCTCCCCAAAATAATCATCGGGGACACCGATTACCATTGCGAGCCTCACCTTGGGGTGGGTGTAGAGGACCTCCTCCACTTCTCGGGGCCAGACCTTGTACCCGCCGCTGTTAATCATATCCTTTAACCGGTCAACGATGAAAAAATACCCTTCCTCGTCCATCCTCGCAACGTCACCCGTATGAAACCAGCCTCCCGCCATAGCCCTGTCAGTGGCTTCGGGCCTGTTCAGGTAACCCTTCATTACCTGAGGACCCCGGATGACAAGTTCACCTTCGCAGTTAACCGGAAGGTCTTCTCCCGTTTCAAGGTCTATGATTTTGGCATCAGTGTCCGGGAGGGGTATTCCTATGGAACCAGCCCTTGCTTTTTTCACCGGGTTGGCATGAGTCAAAGGACTCGTCTCTGTCAGTCCATATCCCTCAACAAGCACTTCTTTTCCGACCAGCTTATCAAAGTCATGTTTCACTGCAACGGGAAGAGGAGCCGCATTGGTACGGCATGCCTTCAGGGAGGACATGTTGCATGCCCTTGCATCTTTGTTGTTCAGAATCGCAACGTACATGGTCGGGACACCGAAGAAACGTGTTGCGGAATATTTATTGATAGCCTGCGCCACTTTTTCAGCCACGAATTTCCTGAACACAATCATCGTGGCTGCGGCATAGATAGGAACATTCATCACCCCGCTCATCCCACCGCTGTGAGACATGGGAATGGCACAGATGCATGTCTCATCCCCCTGCCGAAAGGAATACCACTGGGCAAACTGCATCGTGTTGGCCACAATGTTCCGATGGGTTAATATAGTCCCTTTAGGTGTGCCGGTCGTACCCCCCGTATAGAGTAGTACTGCCATGTCCTCAGCCGGGTTGAGGGAAAAATCAGCCGGTCTTTCCCCTGCGTTACGAATGAGATTTTCAAACCCGATTGCCCCCGGGATTTTTTCTGCCGGATCACCGGCAGAGACCAGAACAAGCTTCAGGCCCATCCTCTCTGATACAGACCGGGCAAGCCCGGATAGATGTTCAGCAGCAATGATCATACTTGCCCCGGCGTCTTTAAGCTGAGATTCGACCTCCTTCTCTTTAGCCAGTACATTGCAGGGGGTAATTGCCGCTCCGGCCATCCAGACCCCATAATAACTTATAATAATCGATGCCGAGTTGGGTAGGAGTGTTGCCACCCTGTCTCCTTTCCTGATGCCAAGCTTACGAAGACCGGCAGCAAGAGAGTTTGCAGATTGCCAGAGTTCACCGTACGTCATGCGTTCAATCTCACTGAGATCCTCATGATTTACGAGTATTACCGCTGTCTTTTCCGCAAAACGTTCTATATTGCGTTGCATTATCCACCAGGCCGGGACATCCGGATATTCCAGGTTTCTTGGCAGGTGGTCGGGCCAGACTTTAAACCACGGTCTATCTTCGGGAGGTGTTTCTCTGTTGCTCTCCAGCGTCATTGTTTTCCTCCATTACAGGTTTCATTTTCCTCAAATAAACAATACCCGATCTCAAACGCCTTCTTGTTCTCTTCATGGTACCTGGGTATAAGATGCAATATACTCTCAAGTACTACTTCCGGATCGAGTTCATCAATAATGCGGGAGAGAACACCAAGCATAACGGTATTGGCGAAAACCGCCCGTCCAAGCCTTTCCACCGCCAGGTCTTTGGCCGGCACCGGCATCTGGATGCATGGAAGGCCTTCGTCAATTTCAACCACAAACGCAGGGTCGTAGAGGATGGTCCCCTTGGATACCAGGTCTTTAAAGGCCTTGTAAGCTGCCAGTGACAATGCAGCAAAAAAGTCGGGACTCTCTATAATCGGGCTCCCGATAGGTTCCTTTGATATCACCACCTGACTTCTGACATATCCTCCTCTCATCTCGGTGCCATGGCTCTTAAGCATAGTAACACGATAGCCCTGCTTGACGGCAGCCTCCCCCAGAATCTGACCAAGTCTTACAACACCCTGGCCTCCGAACCCACTCGCAAGGATTTCAGTTCTTGTTCTCATACCGATACCGTCCTCCTTATCTTCTCAATTTTTTCGTGAATATGTTCAGAGAATTCCGGCCGGGAGTTACTTGCATCATGGTAAACTCCGGTAGCCCATACGGTGTTGTCCTTTTCTTCCCCTAAAGGAGCGGCCTGCCTCTCAATCCAGTTATAAATCTTTAACGTATTTCTCGTCCCGAGTTCACGGCTGCCGAAGTTTGTTGGACATGGGAAAACCATATGTATCAATGAAAAACCCCGGTTATGAATCCCCTGCTTGATGCTTTCAACGGCCCGGTGACCGTCCATGGACACATGACGGGCCAGGAAGGTAGCCCCGGCATTTTTCAGGATACCGAGGACATCCATGCCCTCACTCATCAGGTTGTGCTCGTACATTCCGTAAGGACTGCTGTCTGTTTTGCTGCCGGTGGGGGTTGTCCAGCCGTACTGTCCACCCGTAGACATATACCCCAGGTTATCATTCACTATAATTGTAAGGTCAGCGTTGGACCGTGCAGCGTGGATGAGGTGCAACAACCCTATCCCAAAGGCGTCTCCATCCCCGACGGTCAGTATGATTTTCTTCTCAGGTGGCAGGGCAAGCCTCAGACCTCTTGCAATGGCATACACACGACCGTGTGTTCCGGCAAACCCGTCTCCTTTCCATGTACCGAAAGTCTGGCGGCCCGCACAGCCTATCGAGGTTCCCCAGACCACATCGTCCACCTCCAAGCCTATCTCGTAAATAGCCTGTACAACTGCTTTATGGTTTATTCCCAATCCGCAGCCGGAACAGGCGGTGCTTGGTATCTTCCTGGATCTCATATATTTTTTTGACAGGTAGTCCATCTTACCATTCCTCCAATTTCCAGTCTTGACGTTCCAGTGGCTGACCCTTTATCACTTTTTCAAAGGTCTCTATCAAGTCATGTACCGTGGGCAGATCACCACAACTGCCCACAAAGTGGACCTCGGCATCCTTGGGAGCGGCCCTCTGCACTTCACGCACTAATTGACCGTCCCAGTTCAGCTCTACCGTAAGGTATTTGGTCTTACTCTTGAAATGTTCATCCGGAAAAGGCCACAAATTGATCAAACGAAGGGCGCCTACCTTAAGGCCGTTCCGGCGGGCCTTCTCCACTGCTGTATTCACAACACGGGACGGCGTACCGTAGGAGACAACGATCAGGTCGGGATCATCATCCATGAATTTTTTCTCGTAAAGGTGACTGAAGATGTCCCTGTGATTCCTGACTTTATAGATCAGGCGGTACGCATGCCTGTGATGGGCTTCAACTTCCTCAATGTCATACCCCTCTTTTGTCGGGGTCCAGTCAGAACAGAGTGCACCCGTATTGTGTCCCAGCACTACCGGCGGGATATCGATTTCATCGGAGGATGGATAAAACTCAGGCCCCTGATTGATCTTCCTCGGCCATGTCCTGAAGCCCATCTCCTTCATCTCACCATCGTTCTCAGGAACGCTTATGTCCTCAAAACCATCGGTAATCAACTGATCGGCAAGTACTGTAACAGGCGTCCTGAAACGCTCTGAGAGATAAAATGCCTCCACTGTAATCGCCATTGCCTCCTGTGCGGAGTTGGGTGCCAGTACAATTGTCTCGAAATTGCCTCCCTGAGTCGGGTAACGTGTCATATAGAACTCACCTTGTCCGGGCGCTCCCGTAATGCCGCTGACAGGACCAACTCGTCCGGAATTGAGAACAACCAGAGGGATTTCGCAGCCGATCGCCCAACCGTAGGGGTCGGCATAGAGGATAAACCCGGGACCTGATGTTGCGGTCATGGTTTTATACCCCCCCAGTGCAGCACCGATGCAGAGGTGCAGTGCTGCACACTCATCCTCACCCTGTAGATATACTCCTCCTTCCTGGGGCAATCTGAGCGACATTGCCTCAGCGATTTCTGTTGCAGGCGTGATTGGATATCCTGCAAAGAAACGACATCCAGCAAGTATTGCGCCTTCCGTAATTGCAAAATTTCCTGTTTCAAGATATCTCTTCATAATTCATTCCGCTCCTTTAATCTCTATGCAGAAATCCGGACAACTATAAAAGCATTTCATGCAGCCGACACAGTTTTGAGGGTTGGTTGCAACAAAGGGGCGATATCCCTTGGCATTAAAACCGTCGCCCTGGTCAAAAACATTCATATGGCAGACTTCCCGGCAGTAGCCGCACTCCTTACAGGCCTCAAAGTCCAGTTCAACTGCAAACTGCCTGTAGTCACACCACAGGCACCGATCCGCCTCTTTGCGGGCCATATACGGATTAAGCGTCTTTTCCACAACATCAAAATTATTGATCCTGATTCCTGTCGGCACAGACGGGATTTCCACACGGGGAGAGTTTACGTCCATGTAAAAACTCAGGGCGATATCCGTCTCCACCGGTGCAAGGGCCGCTGCAATGTTGCCGTCACCTCCCAGATATTGGTCGATGTATGAAGCCGCTGTTTTTCCCTGGGCAATTGCCTCAATTATCGAGGAAGGTCCGGTGACGGCATCTCCACCGGCAAAGACGCCTTCAATGTCGGTTGATAAGCGGGTGTCCACGTTAATAAAACCCCTCTCGCCTGTGGAGATATCCAACGCCTGTCCCTGACCGATTTCTTGACCGATTGCTGAAATTACGGTATCGAAAACCTCGCTGTAGTCGTATCCTGATTTGCAGATGGGTTGGGGTCTGCCACTTTTGTCGGGTGGTCCAAGCTCTATACAGTTAAACACCACCCTCAGTGCGCCGTCGTGCTTCTCAATGTGAGACGGCGCCGCCAGAAATTCAAGCTTGACTCCTTCTTCGACTGCCGCATCTATCTCGTCCGGATAAGCAGGCATCTCATCTATGGTGCGTCGATAAAATATTTTCACCTCTGTTGCACCGAGCCTGATCGAGCTGCGAGCTGCATCAATGGCAGCATTGCCTCCTCCGATTACGGCCACTCTCTTCCCAACAGAAAGGGCGGTTCCACTGTTTAACACCTCAAGGAAATCGATTGCACCCACAATGCCATTCAGGTTATCACCGGGAATTCCCAGGGGTATACTCTTTGGAGCGCCGCAGGCAACATAAACGGCTTTGGCCCCCGACCTCTTCAGGTCGGTCAATGAATCCACCCTTGCGTTTGTTCTCAACTCAACGCCAAGGTCCTTTATCTCCTCAATCTCTCCACTTACGATTCTGCGCGGGAGACGATACTCGGGAATGGCCCAGCGCATCATGCCGCCTGCTTCAGCCTTGCTCTCAAAAACAGTTACATCATGACCCTTCAGTGCCAGATAGTAGGCAGCGGTCAGACCACTTGGCCCGGCTCCGACAACGGCCACCTTTTTGCCTGTTGAAGGCTCCTTTTTCAGGTTCTCTTTCCATAGTCCCTTGTCATGTTCGGCAGCAGCCCTTTTTAAGGCCCGGATGGCTACAGGTTCGGTGAACTGTCCCTTTCCACAATGATTTTCACAGGGGGCAAAGCAGGCATAACCACAGATCGATGGAAAAGGTATGGCTTCCCGGATGACCGCCAAAGACTCATCGAACCTGCCCTCTGCTATGGCCCTGATATACCGCGGGACATCAATGCCTGCCGGGCAGAACTCTTGACAGGCAGCTGTTTTTCGTGCCGTTTTGATACAGGTTTCACCATGCATTGAAATTAACCTCCATTTCTGCTTCTACTGAATTTGTTCTATAATAAAGCAAATATCTTGCCAGGATCTTCCAAATCATTGCTCTTGTTTTTTTTAATCTCTATCTTATTGAAATTAAAATGAATATCCTCATCTGCTCATGATTGCTTCTGCTGTTTGTAAAAAATTAGAAAAGGAAATTGTGTATTACTAACAGACATGTCTGGATTTGATACATACAGATGTGTTATCTTGGACTATATACCATAAAAACAAAAGGGAGGTAGACCCATGGCGTTACATCAACAGGAGTTGGAGAGGGATACAAATATTCCGGAGTTCATTCTCAACAACCTTCCCAGTGGCATCATTTTCTGTGACAATGAGTGTAAGATTCGGTTTATCAACCGCACCTATGCTGATTATCTCGGTGTGGATCAGGAAGAGGTTATAGGCAAACCGATCACTGAATACATCCCGGGTTCACGGATTCGTCATGTCCTGGAGAGTGAACAACCCGAACTGGGCTTTAAGTGTTCCGTCGGAGAGGGGAAGGAAAAGAAGATCTTGATTGTGAACAGAATTCCGGTATTCGACACTCATGGGATAATCGGTGTTATTTCTCAATCTCTTTTTGGCGATATCGGCGAGTTGAAAGACCTTTCAGACAGGCTATGTTTTCTGGAAAAAAAGGTCAACTCATACAGGGAGAAAATCAAAAGCGTACTCTCTTCCCGATACTCCCACGAAGATATAAAAGGAGAGTGTGCCGGCATTGTTCAGGCCAAGGAAATGATTAAGAAATATGCCAAGACCGATTCTCCTGTCATTGTACTGGGGGCCACGGGAACGGGAAAGGAGTTGTGTGCCCACGCCCTTCACCGGGAAAGCCTGCGATTCAGGGGTCCGTTTGTGAGTATCAACTGTGCGGCAATCCCGCAGGACCTCTTTGAATCCGAACTCTTTGGATATGTAGCCGGTGCGTTTACAGGGGCACAGAGAGACGGCAAGATGGGACAGATAGAACTATCGGACAAGGGGACACTCTTCCTCGACGAAATCGGCGATATGCCGCTGCACGCCCAGGTCAAGCTTCTCCGGGTTCTGGAGGATAAAATAATATACAGACTTGGAAGCACCCAACCAAAGGAAGTGAATTTCCGCCTTATTGCCGCCACGAGCAGGGACCTCAAGGCAATGATCCGGGAAAGGAAATTCAGGGAGGAGCTTTATTACAGACTGAGCACGATGGCGGTTGTCCTGCCCCCTCTGTGCGAAAGAAGAGAGGATATCCCTATTCTGGTCCGTCATTTCCTTGACCGGTTGGACCGGCGCCATATTACTTGTACGGAAAAGGCGATGGACGCATTGATGCAATATAGATGGTCCGGTAACATTCGGGAGCTGAAGAATGTTGTCGAACGGGCCGTCAGTCTCTGTAAGGGAAACATTATCGATATTGCCGATCTTCCCTGCGAGATTACCTCGTCAAACACGTCTGTGTCCTACGACAATAAAGAAAAACATAATCATCAGACACCAACCCTTGCAGCCCAGGAAAAGAAACTGATTCTAAATGCACTCAGGGAAAACCTCTGGAACATGGCCAAGACTGCAAAGATTCTGGGGATATCCAGGGCAACGTTATACGAGAAGACGAAGAAGTACCGGATATCCAGGCCGGTCGTCCCCCTGCCGGAATGATTTACCCCCTGTCTTGCCGAATCTACCCACGGGGTGGGGCAATTTTAATCAGATAATCGGACAGGTTCCTGCCGAACTCACGATAGAATTCCCGACTGAAGTGAACGCCGTCCAAATACTTGCTCGCGCCACCCTGATACCGTAAAGCAAACCCGTAAAAATCATGTACCGGGACCCCGGAATCTCCTGCAACATAATTGATAATCCTGTTGTAATGGATAATGCGATGGTTCCTGCCGCTGTCTCTTCTGAGAATGCTGTCGGCAACAGGGGGGATGTTGGAGAAGACGATCTTTGCATTGGTCAGAGAAGAAAGCATTTCGATAATCCGGCGCAAATTCCGCTCGAACATCCCGGGGTTAACAAACGGCAGACCGTCATCGTTCAGCATGAGATCGCGATGGCCTGAATAGACGTGTACAACGTCCTGACCTTCTAAAGGCCATTCAGTCAGGGAATTCAGTATCTCGTCCGTGCGACCTGCGTAGCAAGGCAATCTTGCAACTACGGCAATTCCCTCTAAACAGCTCTCTATGAAAGGGAAAAACAACCTCGTGTGTGAGCTGCCTGCAAGCAGAATTCGTATCGGGTTTATCGACGCCATCACTGTCGGATCATGATTTCATTCATGCAACAACACATGGAAGATTTCTTGGATGATCAAACCCTTAATCCATCCAATATAGCAAATAACGATGTTACGGCAACGGAATCATCGGGGAGATCGAATATGGGTTTGCCCTCAAGATCGTACTTAAAGATCATGCCGTCCTGGGGGACAAGTCCTGCCACTTGGAGCCCAAGGCCTTCGGCATACCCTTTGAGCATCTCCCCCTCTTCTCCTGATACCTTGTTGATAATCAGAACCCTCCTGTCTATATCGAGCTTCAGTTCATCAATAAGGCTATCGATCCTCTTTGCAGTCTGGACCCCCTTAACGGTGGGGTCGCTCACCATCAGCAGGAGATTAACCTTGTGGGTTGTCCTTCTGCTGAGGTGTTCCATCCCTGCCTCGTTGTCAATAACGACATAGGGGTACTTTTCGGACAGCATATCCGTATATTTCCTGATTATGTTGTTTGCAGCGCAGTAACACCCGGGGCCCTCGGGCCTTCCCATAACAATGAGATCAATGCCCCTCGATTCGATCAGCGCCTGGTTCACCTGGTACTCAAAGAGTTCCTCCATGCTCATGCCGCCGGGACGGTCACCACCGGAGCGGATGGTCTCGAGCGACGACTCCCTCAACTGACCTATCGTGGCATGAACCTCAACCCCTAAGGCCTCGTTCAGACAGGCATTGCTGTCGGCATCAACTGCGAGCACAGGGCCGGCTCTCTTCTGAACGAGATACCTTATCGTTAATCCTGCAATACTCGTCTTTCCTGTTCCACCTTTACCTGCCAGTGCTATCAAAAAAGGCATCCTGTTCTCCTTATCACAGTGTTCATTCGTAAAAAGCTGAAAATACTTGATCAGAATGTCATTCCGGCTTGTCCGGAATCGTTTCTACAATCTTAAAGAATGATTCCGGACAAGCCGGAATGACATTGTGCGTTGTGTTTAATGTTAAGTTAAATTTTAAGCCTGTCTTCAACTAAAACACGAAAGAGCCTATTATAGGCTAAGCGGTGTTTTATGCCCTTTCCCGATAATAACCACTCCCTCTTGCCGGGGTCCGGAAATAGAGAAAGGCGCCTATCAGAAAGGGCTCAAAACGTATAACCATATTATCAACAAATCCCCACAAAAATTGCCAGAATACCAGTTTCACTTTGCTCACATCCTCATATCCCCTCCCCATGAGAATGCCTGTCATCTTTTCACCCTCAGCTGAGAAAACATAGAGTATATGAACCAGGAAAAGCATCAGGAGCACCTCACCATAGATCCTGGCCACTGCGGGGATTGCGCTTCTGGTTCCCCTTGATCCGGTACGATCCAGCAGAAAGGGACAAAAGGCAGCCATAATGGCAAAGGTAAGAGGTGCATTAAATGTATAAGACGATGTGTTAATGTAGATATCTATAAACATCCTCGCATTATACCTCCTGGGCACAAAGGTGATTAGATACCTCTCACCATCCGGTTTCAGAGAATCATATATCACGCCTTGTACCCCGGCAATCAAGGAAGACGCAATCCCGGTTACTGCCTTGCCATATGATCCCTTAACCCCTAACCAGAAGAAGAGAAATACGAGGTATGAAAGGACAAAGATGAGCGCTGTTTTAAGAACAACACCCTTAAGCGAGGTTTTTTCCGCTTTTTTCCGCATAGTTGAGATAGATTAAAAACATACCAAGTGCAACTGCAATCATTACCCCCTGGGCAACATAGATATGTATTACTTTAAACAGCTCCTTGTAATACACGCCCGAATAGGCCAGACCTGCTATACGTATGACATTGATTGCCTGTATAACAAAGAAGCCGGCTATTATTCCCGTCAGTTTCGTTCTCACCGATGCAGGAAAGGCTATCACCGCCACTGAATATATCATCACGGCTTCAAGTCCGTTACAGCCGAACTTGACATCAAGGGCTATAGAGGGTAACCGGATAATTGAACCTTCAATGCTGGTTTTGATATTTACAAGATAGAGTATCTTTGATGTAAGGAAAACGATAACCCCGGTATAGAGCCCGTTGAGGTCTATAACGTCCTGTATGGGCTTGAAGCCTATTAAAAAAAAGAACCCTCCCATCAGGAGAAGATAGGTAATGACAAAGCGTTTTACGTCGACAGTCCGCCTCTGCCCTGCCTTCTTCTCCTGCTTTGACCGCCTTCTCATACCGTTCTTTCAGATCCGGAAATGAGTGGAAACCCTGTGCCGTTGTACCTGTCATTCATAATAATCGCTCAATTCGGACGGTAGTTTTCCTATCAGGAGGTAAACTTTATATAGGACTCCCATCTGAGGAGCAGTTCACGTGTCGCAAGGATATCCCTCAGGCAGTACCTGGCAATATCAACAAACCGCCCCTCCTCGAAGAGTCCCTTTACATCCAGTCCTGTAATCCCCTCCTCTTTCGGGCTCTTTATGTTTAAGGCACGGCACCACATGTCAAGACTGTACCTTTTTGTAGCGCCATAAAAGGACAGCTGATCCAGAAGATCGATGTGCGGGCCGCTGTATCTGTTAGGCATCAGATCCCTTGCAGGCTTTACCTTATGTACGGCAGAGCGGACCAGGATGTAAGGACAGTCAAAGGTCCTGCCATTGAATGTGACAAACTGGCTGTAACTCTTTATTACATCCTGGAATTTCTCGAGTATCTCCCTCTCCGTGCCTGTTTCAAACTTGATACCCTCCTCCTCAAATGGTTCAATTGCGCTGCCCGGGGCCTGAAAGAATACCGCCCCGCGAAGGGTCTCGGGGTTTAACATTCCGATAGCTACAATCTCACCCGTAAGGGGAGAAAGGCCAAGACTGTCCTTGACTTTCCGGGTTTCCCCCTCTGTCTCCGCATATCGGAGGAGGTATTCCTGCTGTGAAGCGTCCAGATCATCGAAATCAACACCTACGGTCTCTATATCAAAAATTACCCTTGACATCACCCGCTTTTACCCCTGGCAGCAGCTTCAGGTTTCATTAAAGGCATATTCTTGAAAATCCTCCAGCTCTTCAGGAGATCTATGGACCTCTGAAGCTGGGTGTCGTCCTTCTCATCAATGGTAAGCGGGACAATCTCCTTCTTCTTATCCTTTGTTGTCTCCTTTGTTGTCTCCTTGCCGTTTTCAGGTGCCTGTTCATTCTCAAGATGACGACTGAGGTCCTTTTCACGCAGAACGGGATGTCCTTTCCCGTTTTTTACAACGAGCTTAACCTTAATATCCGGTTCTATCCCGGTATTCTGAATCGATACCCCGCTCGGCGTATAGTACTTTGCAGTGGTAAGCCTTAGTCCTGAACCGTCACTTAAGGGTATGACGCTCTGCACGGACCCCTTGCCGAAGGTCTTAACACCGATCAACACCGCACGCTTCCAGTCCTTCATGGCGCCGGCAACGATTTCCGAGGCGGAGGCGCTTCCCTGGTTCACCAGGACAACCATCGGCCAGTCATAGGATGGACGTTTACCCTTGGTAAGATAGTCCAACTTCTTGCCTGTCCGGCCCTGTATATACACAACGAGTTTGCCTGGCGGCAGAAACTCCCCCGACACATCCACAGCGCTCTTGAGCAAGCCTCCGGGATTATTCCTCAAATCAAGTATGAGGGAATCAACCTTATCTCCTTTCAACGACTTCAGCGCCTTCTCAAGCTCGGAAGCGGTCCTCTGCTGAAACTGGCTGATCTTCACATAGCCTATGGAATCATCCACAACCTTGTACTTAACACTCTTTATCTTGATTATATCCCTTACTATATCGAAATCCTTCGTCTCCTTCCAGCCTTCTCTGAAGACGGTGATCGTTACCTTCGTCCCCCTGGGACCACGCATCTTGTGAACGGCCTCTATGAGCGACATATCCTTTGTGGGCTCACCCTCTACCTTTATTATTTTGTCTCCTGCCTTTATCCCGGCCCTCCAGGCAGGGGTATCCTCGATTGGAGCTATAACAGTCAGAATCCCATCCTTTATACCGATCTGGATACCGAGTCCGCCAAATTCACCCGTGGTGTCTATCTGCATCTCCTTGTATGCATCGGGGGACATGAAGCTCGAGTGGGGATCGAGGGTCTTCAGCATACCGCGGATGGCTCCGTAAACGAGGTCCTTCACATTAACCTTCTCAACATAGTTCTTGTTCACTATGGTGAGAACCTCTGTGAAGAGCTTAAGTTCTTCATATGCCTCTGAATCGGCCCTTGCCGGACCGGTCATGAACTGATTAAAGAGAAACAGACCTGTTACGGTGACGAGAATAACAACCCATCCTGCCAAGAAGATTCTTAACCTTTTCATTCTAAAGTCCTCCGATTAGCTCCTTTTTCTTTTGGAATATTTTCTTTTTAACCATTGAAGAGGATTGAGTGGTTTACCCTTAAAGCGGACCTCAAAATAAAGACCTGGGGCGTTTATTGTCCCTGACTCACCGACCCTGCCGATTTTATCCCCTTCGTTTATTATATCCCCTTTCTTCAAAAAAATGTCACTGAGGTTTGCGTATACCGTATGGTATCCTTCGCCATGATTAATGATTACGACCTTGCCGTAGCCCTTGAACCAGTCCGCATAAACGACCTTGCCGGAGAATACCGCCCTGACGACCTCGCCATCTCTGGACTTTATATGTATACCGTTTCTGAACACAGGTGTCCTAAACTGGGGGTCGCGGTAACTTCCATAGGGTAATGCAACAGTACCTGAAACCGGCCAGGGAAGCCTCCGCTTCATCTTTGAGAAGCCCTTCTGTATATACTTCTTTTTTTCGGACTCCTCTATCATCCTCCTCAGCTTTCTTGAGGATTCCTTCAGTTCGGAGATCATATTCTTATAGAGATCCCTCTCTTTCCTGATAGAGGCGAGGATCTGACGCTTCTGCTTTTTATGCTCTCTTAAAGATCTCTCCTTTGCAAGCAGATTCCTCCTCTGACCTCTCAGCTTTTTCAGAAGTCCGGAGAGTTCCGCGTCCTTCTCCTTGAGACCGGATATGTTTCTGGAATAGTCCTTCATCAAGGTGGATTCATACTCTGCTATCCTTTCGAGGTATCTCCAGCGTCTCACCATCTGGGGGAGATTTCTTGACGTCAATATTAAAGCGAAATGATCAGAAAGGGACATGGCCGGGGATTCGATATTCCCCGCGGTCTCTTCCCTGGAGAATCCGTATGCCCCATATTTCTGCATTGCCTGCAGCTTTCTCCTGAGCCATTTCTTCTGCTGGTCGAGTCTTGAAGAGAGGTCCTTGATATCCTTCTTTACATATGAGACCTTCCTGTTGGTCTTTATCAACTGTTTCCTCAGTATCTTTATCTCCCTCTTCAGTTTGTAGAGTCCCCTGTTGGTGGCCTCCAGCTCTTTCAGTATGGAATATTCCCTTTTTTTGGTCTTATCGAGGGCTTCCTTGCGTTTCTTTATCTCTCTCTGGATTTTTTTGTACTGCAGCTTCGGGTTTTGCCCGGCAGATAAACCGTGGGGGGAAATAACCGTAAGGGTGAGAATAAAAAGCAGAGACAGGATCCCTTTAAAACACGCGCCGATCATTCAAAACCTGAGTTTTCCTACTGCTATCGAAGAACCAAAAACGCCAAGTATTACACCGGATACCGGCAGGGCCAGTATTAACACGGGGGGGAGGTTCAGGCTCAACAGAAGCGGGAATTCGCTGCCGATAAACCTCTCAACCAGGAAGTAAAGGCCGAACAGACACGCACCACCAAAGGCCCCCCCAAGGAGCCCGATAACCAGTCCCTCGATAAGAAAAGGTCCCCTTATGAACCCAGCTGTCGCACCTAAGAGCTTGAAGATCTCTATCTCTTCCTTCCGTCTGTAAAAGAGAATCTTTACAGTACTGTAACAGACGAATATTATGGCCGCAAAGAACAGCGCTATGAGCGCGGCGCTCAGAAACTTCACAAGACTGCGTATCTTGTTGATTGAACCAAGGAGCTCCTCGCCGTAAACAAGATCGTCAACCCCCCTCAGGCTTCTTATCTTCTTTATAAGGCTTTCAACTCCCCTCCTGTCAAAGGCGGTCCTTTTAAGTTTTATAACAAGGGATGGGAAAAGGGGGTTTTCATTCAGCCCCTCAAGTATATAGGCGGAGTTGCTGAGGGTTGACTTCAGCTCCTCGAGGGCCTTTTTCTTTGATATGTAACTTATCCCCTGCACCATGGAGTTTTCCCCGAGATAGCGCCTGATTCTCCCGGTATCATCCTTGCTGATATCCGTCTTGAGGAACACGGTTATTGAAAACCTCTCGGGCAGCTTGCGCGATGCTGTTTCAATATTCAGAAGAAAGAGGCTGACCAGTCCAAGCATGAACAGTCCCGCACCTATAGTTATTACTGTGAGGAGGTTGATCCACTTTTCGTACCAGAGGCTCTTCAATGCAAGCTTGATCGAATATATCACTGTTTACCCCTTCTCGTCTGTAACGAAGTTTCCACCGTCAAGCCCCAAAACCCTTAATCCCGTACCCCTGAACAGGTCCCTGTCATGAGTCGCAAAGATAATGGTCGTTCCCTTTGCATTTATGTCCCTGAATATCTCCATGATTCCCGACGTGTTGTCCGCGTCGAGATTACCTGTCGGCTCATCGGCGATGAGCACGGTCGGCTCCCCAACGATGGCTCTGGCAATCGTTACCCTCTGCTGCTCTCCTCCGGAAAGGGCCTTGGGGAAGCTGTCGACCTTGTGCCTTAAATTTACAAGCTTAAGTGACTCATGCACCCTATCCTTTATCTCCTTCTCTCTAACCCGTCTGATCCTGAGGGCGAGGGCGATGTTGTCATAAACGTTTCTGTTATTCAGGAGTTTGAAGTCCTGGAATACAATGCCTATATTCCTCCGGAGATAGGGTATCGAGGACTCTTTCAGTGTCCTGGAGTCCCAGCCTGCAATGTTAATCCGTCCCTCATCAGGCTTCTCTGCAAGGTATATGAGTCTGAGAAGTGTTGACTTTCCTGCCCCACTGGGCCCGGTAACGAAGCAGAATTCCCCCTTTTCTATGGTAAAGGTTATATTTCTCAGGGCGTTAACATTGTCGAATACCTTGGAGACCCCGGTCAAGGATATCAATATCTGCTCCTAAAAATATCTGAATTTTTGACAGGCACTTTGATATTATAAATTTATCAGACAACTTTTTCAATTCCGGAGGAGAACCATGAAAGAAGAAGGACTCTCACATCTTACAAAAAGGGCCAGGAACCGGGTAGAGAGATACAGGGACATGCTGAAGGAAATCACGGGCAAAAACCTCGTCTCTTTAATACTCTACGGGAATGCCACCCTTTCCCACTTTGACCCAACAACGGGAAAGTTCAACTTCCTCATAGTTCTCAAGGAGATTGATGTGGATTTCCTCAGGAATTATGCAAGGATGATGAAGAGGTTCAGGAATACCTCTTCCCCTTTGCTGTTAACTCCCGATATGATAAAGTCATCCCTCGACATCTTTCCCATTGAATTCCTTTCGCTGAAGGATTCTTATATAGTAATTTACGGGAAAGACTTCCTTGAAGGGATAGACATCAGGTTTGAGGATCTCCGGTACGAGATCGAGCAGCAGATAAAGAGGAGGCTCTTCAACCTTCAGAAAGAGTTCCTTTTCTCCATAGCAAGAAAGGCGGACCTCGAGCAGCTCCTTACTACATCCCTCATATCATTCGTTCCTCTTTTCAAAAACATTCTACGCCTTATAAATATCGAATGTCCCCTTGAAGGCACAATGTTCAGGGAGTTCTGCGACGACCTTCATCTTAACCCGGAACCATTCTTTGCAATCTGGTCGATAAAGACGGGGAGAGGGAGGTTCACAAAGGAGGCGCTGATAAAACTCTTCGGAGAGTTTCTGAAGGAGATAGAAACACTTGCATCGAGCCTCGACAGGGTAACGCCGGCCAATACCTGCAGACATGAAAAAACCTGAATTGAGCGATTATCCGGCAGTTCGGTTATTAATTAGTGTCTGTGTATAAACTCAACAATAGAGCCGTCATTCCCGCGGTCTGTTGGGCGGGAATCCAGTCTTTTCAGTAACTTCTGGATACCCGACCACAGACTTCGGGTATGACAAAAATAAAAAACGGCAATTTATACACAGACTCTATTTGAAGTCTGTGTATAATGTCGAACAGTTGCCGTTTTTTCTGTCATTCCGGCTTGTCCGGAATCGTTCTATAAGAAGGATTCCCGACTCGCTTCGCTTGCGGGAATGACAAATGACTGTATTTTATACACAGACACTAATTATATTCCTCTATCATCTCTCCGTCCTTCATCAACAGTACACCCTCTCCACTGTCCGGTTGGAGTAATACCGTCGGATGGAAAAATACGAAGTCCTGATGGAAGGGCGTCTTTGTAACACCCCCGAAGGAACTGTTGTCCCCAAGCGCTACATGAACAGTCCCGAGTATCTTCTCGGACTCAAGGATGTTATCCGGTCTTGTTGCACGTTCGTTAGTGCCGATTCCCACCTCGGCAATATTGCCGTTTTCCACCCGTTCGGAGAGTTTATCCTCAAGGACTTTAACAAAGTCCTCCCTGCCCTCGATTGCCTCGACACGGCCATTTTTAACAACAAGGTTCACCGGTGAGGACAGCCTCCTCGTCGGCGCCCATTCAAGCACGAGCCTCCCCTCCGCCGTTCCCTCAGGAGGTGCAAAAAAGACCTCACCCGCCGGGAGATTCCCGAAAGAACCCGGCTTGCGAAGGTTCCCCGTGTCTGCAAGGGTCTTTCTCCCCCTTTTTGACAGGGTTATATCCGTGCCGTTTGGGCTTCTGATCGTTACTACAGACCCCCTCTTCACCAGCCGTGCAACAGCCTTTGTCCTCTTTTCGAGTTTCTTCCAGTCAACATCCATGGCGCCCTCAAGCATGGAGACATCAAAAAGCGGCATACTGGCATATCGGGTCCCGCAGAGCCTCGTAAGAAAATCCCGGAACCTCGTATGACTTGTGGAATAGTTTGAAAGGGCAATCACAACGTCAACAGCCCTCTTCCGGTAACTGGAGACGATCTTCTCCGCCTCATGAATCTTCTCAGGGGAGGCCTTCTTATGCAGGAGGGCACTCAGGAGCCTCTTTTGCTTGAGGCGGGAGACGATCTCCTCACCAAATGCCGCCTTCCAGAGGCCTTCGGGAGGTTCGGTTCCGTGACCTCCCCGTGAGGGATAAGAGTAAAAAGTACAGTTTTCCGTAAATCCCCTTCCCGTTTCAAGAACAAGCATCACCACGTCGCGAAGACGAGCCCAGCGATTCAGGTCTTCTTCTGGCAGGAGATCCCTCTCTGTCGGTTTGTCGGTAAAAATGAGGACCCTCTCATCTCTTTTAACCCCGAGGTTTGTATGGAATATTCCCCTTACCGCACCTGTCAGCATCACACCTCCCAACAGGTCTTCTTCTCCCTTGCCTTCTCAACCTCTATCCTCTTCTCTTCATACCCCTTCTTGCCCATCACTCCATACGTGAAGTTTTTCCCCTTCTCAACTCCGGGCTGATTGAAGGGATTAATGCCGAGGAGGAAGCCGGTCAGCGCCGTTACTATCTCAAAAAACATAAAGAGCTGTCCAAGATGATAGGCATCTATCCGGGGGGCTGTTACCGTCAGGCTCGGTCGTCCAGCCCTTGCAAGGGCGAGTTCGGATGACTCCTCCTCTGCCTTTATGAGTTCAGACAGGGAATGACCGGAGAGATAGTTTAGACCATCCATGTCCTCGAATACCTCAGGTATCCTTATATCAACACCATAGTCTTCCACCCTCAGGAAGATCACAACCTTGTCTTCGGGCCCTTCCATCCAGAGCTGAAGCTGCGAGTGCTGGTCGGTTGTCCCAACCGAGGGATAGGGAGTGAATCCAAGGCCGAGTTTGCCGAGGCTTTCAGCCCATAACTGACAGAACCACTCGGAGAAGTACTTGAGACCGTCTGCATAAGGGATCATAACATCTATAACCCTGCCCCGGAAACCAAGGAGGACCAGGCATGACGCCGTCAGAAGAGCGGGGTTCCGCCAGAGGTCCCTTTCAAGGCACCTCGATCTCATATCTCCCGCACCCTTGAGAAGTTCCCGTGAGTCTATGCCGGCTACTTCGGCAAGTAAGAGCCCGACAGGGCTCAGGACCGAATACCTGCCGCCGACTCCGGGTGGGATTTCAAGCGACTCAAGCCCGAAGCGGTTCACGATCTCTCTCATGTTTCCATTTACCGGATCGGTCGTGGGGATGAAATGCGCAGGGGCGTCTTTACCCAGGACCTTCCCCATCTCTTCCCACAGAATCATGAAAGAGGCAGCCGTTTCCGCAGTGCTCCCCGACTTGGTAATCACATTTACAGTGGTTTTTTTGAGGTCTACTAAAGAGAGGATGGAAGAGAGTGTTCTTGGATCGACGTTGTCATAAATGAACACCCCCGGTTTATTTTTCAGGTTGCGAAAGGGACTTAATGCCTCGAGTATTGCCCTGGGGCCAAGGGCGGAGCCGCCGATTCCCAGAAGGAGGAAATAATCCGAGTTGTCCCTTACCCGCGATGCGGCCTCTCTGATCCTTGAAGTATCCTGCTTAGCCAGGTCAAGAAAGGCAAGACCATCCAACTTTCCGTCAATAATCCGGTCAAGTGCATTATATGCCTTTTCCTTAAGCCCCTCAAGCTCTCTCTCGTGAAGTCCTTTTTCTCCTACCACTTCCTCCATAACGTTTGCAATGTTCAGGGAGATCATCCTTTCCTCCTTAACAGCATCATTTATATTTCAAAACCGGAACCGGCTGCTGCAACCATATTGTTCAGGAATCCGGGGTTTTCTTCCAGTAGGGATTCGTAAGGTCTTCAAAGGCCGTCAGTGCTGCAACTGAGCCCTGCCCGACAGCGGTTACTATCTGCTTTATTCCACCGGTAATGTCCCCGGCAGCATAAACACCCCTCAGTGATGTCCTCTGCCTTTCATCGACCACTATATAGCCTTCAGGAGAGAGTTTGAGCTTCAATTTCCTGGCAATCCCGTTGAGGGGCTCATACCCGATTGCTATAAATACACCATCGATATCCATCACATAGGATCTTTTCTCTTTGAGATTCTTCAGTTTCACCGCATTAACTACCGCATCTCCCATGATCTCTTCAACAACCGTATTCCACAGAACGGGGATCCCGCGTTCCTTCAGGTTCTGCTGCAGCCTCTCCTCCGCCCTCAGTTTGTCCTGTCTGTGCACAAGGGTTACGTCCACTCCCAGGCTCTCAAGATAGAGCGCCTCGGTCACAGCGGCGTTTCCCCCTCCAAGCATAATCACCTTCCTGCCATCCTTGAAGAAATATCCGTCACAGGTAGCACAGTAGCTGACCCCTCTTCCGAAAAACCTCTCCTCGCCCGGGGCGCCGAGTTTCCTGTGCTTTGCCCCTGTTGCAAGTATAATAGCCCTGGCCTCATAAATGTTGGAAGTGCTTTTTATCTCAAAATAAGTCTCTTCCTTCCCGATATCGAGCACCTCTTCCCCCTGGTGGATCTCGGTATACTGAATTGCCTGCTGTGCCATCATGTCCATAAGGGTCTTACCGGGTATCCTTGTATACCCCGGATAGTTCTCTACCACCGGTGTCACCGCTACCTGCCCTCCAATATTGCCCTTCTCAAGGACAACCGTACTCAGGCCTGCCCTCTCTGCATATATTGCAGCCGTCAGCCCACCAGGGCCGGCTCCAACAATAACCACGTCCTTTTTGATAACTTCGCCCTTTGCAGGGGCTGCCTTGATCTCAACAGGTGCACCTGCAAACAGGCTGTCTGTAAAGACCTCCTCGGGCTGAACACCTGATGCAACGACATTACCGTTTATCACGGTCTGGGGAACGGAAACGACCTGATACCGCTCGGCAAGTGTCCTGTTTTCATAAATCTCGACCACCTTGACGGAGACCTTATCAGGAGCTTCGATGGCTGACGAAATTGCATAGACTACCTGCTGGGGGCAGTAAGGACAGGTAGGACTGACAAAAACCATTATCTCCCTTGGTTCCCCGAGTTCCTTCAGCCTCTTGGCGGACTCTGCCGAAAGGAGGCCTTTCCCTTGAGAGGCAAGAACTACCCCGGCAACGATTGACTTCCCCTCCTCTCCCATCGGTGCGCCCATAAACCGGATCTTATACCTGTCCGGACTGATCAGGATTACAGGGGAGGTATCTATCCCGTACCTCCGGGCCTCCCCGCTGTCGAGACTGAAATACTCCGTTTTTATTTTTTTGCTTAATGATGAAAATTCTTCAGTCAGGCTTACCGTGAATTCATTAAACCTGTCATTAAGCCCCTTTTTTGTAAACACCTTCAGTACTACGGTATCCTTCAGCTTGGAGAACTCCTTTTTCAGGATATCCCTCATATCAGGGGTGACAACCGTTTCCATAAACACCTCCAGGAGAAAATAAACCTCCCCTCAGCAGAGACTGAGGGGTATTGAAAACCTAATAAACAAGGAACACATATTCTTTATTATAATACTATTTTCCGCATCCAATGATAAAAAAACGCATGACTAATGAAAAGGACCTGTTATGGCGCTCCTGACACACCTTAGCGCAGGCCCTGGGTATTTATCTCTTCACGGCAGCGTCAGCTTTCCAAGTATAACAGGGTGTCCAGCCCCTGTAGCGGCAGGGATGTTCCCCGCCCTCCCCTTCAGTGTAAGATACCCAAGCACCGCAAAACTCACCGCCTCCTTGGCAAGGGGAGGGATACCATAGCGGGATATGTCGTTTACGTCTGTTCCGCCGTCTCTGAACATATCCCTCAGAAGCCCCGTCATAAAACTGTTTTTCGTTCCACCACCGGTAACTATCAGTTCATCAGGGCTGTATCTCCCGAGGGACCTGTGAATGCTGATTACCGTAAGATGGGTAAGTGTTGTAACGATATCCTCAAAACTCAGGGACCTGTGTTTTCTCAGGATGATCGAGACCATCTCCCTGCCGAATTCCTCCCGCCCTGTGGACTTTGGCGGCCCCTTTCTGAAATAGGGATGAGAGAGCAGTTCCTTAAGCAGTTTCCCGTTCAGCTTCCCTTTTTTTGCAATTGCTCCGTTACGGTCGAATGGGAGTTTCCCCCCTGTAAAAATCTTAACTGCCTCATCCATCAAGGCATTGCCGGGGCCGGTATCAAAGGCAATGGTATCTTCGGGCCTGTCTCTGACGATGGTAACATTTGCAATACCCCCTATATTCAGAACAGCCCTTGTAAGGCCCTTTTTGCGAAACATCAGGTAGTCTGACAGAGGCACAAGCGGTGCCCCCTGTCCCCCTGCCGCCATGTCCCGGACCCTGAAGTCGGAGACGGTAAGAATACCGGTCAGTTCAGCTATCACAGCAGGCTCCCCTATCTGGAGGGTTGCTCCCCTCCTCCTTCCCTTTGGAGGGATGTGGCAGACGGTCTGTCCATGGGAAGAAACTGCATCGATATCAGACGCCTTAAGGCCATGCCTTTTTAGAAGATCAAGAACAACCTCTGAAAAAACCTTGCCGAGTCTGAAATTAAGCCCGCAGATACGCTCTGTATCCCCGGTAAAGGCCCTATCAATATCATCGCGCAGTGACTTGTGGTAGCAACGGTGAAGGTGATGTATAAAACCTACATTGATGGGACCGTGAGCCGTATCGTCAAGGGGGATATAGAGCCCCGTCTTTACGTTGCGGGGTTGTTTCTTTTTATAAAGCCCTTCTATCTCAACAAGCGCCGCATCCACGCCGTCATGGGAGGTCCCGGACATGAGTCCGATTATTCTCATTTCAGTGCCTTTCTCAATATCCCTTCCGACTGCTTAAGCATCATCATGGCTGCATCCATGTCAAGCCCCTTCATTATCATAAGGACGGCAAGTTTTGGATTCCAGCCGGAACGGTTAAGGCAATTCACCGCATCCGCTTCAGGACACCCTGTTATGGCCTGAACCATCCTGGTTGCCCTCCTCTTGAGCTTTGCACTTGCAGGGACTACATCCACCATGTATCCCTTGTAAACCCTCCCGAGCTTTATCATAGTGGCAGTTGAGATCATGTTGAGAACCATCTTGGTTACAGTCCCGGCCTTGAGCCTTGTAGAGCCCGCCACTACCTCGGCTCCCGTCTTTATGCTGATTAGACCATCAAGGAAATCATGCCCGATATCATTGCATGTGAGAAGCCAGCACCGGGCACCTGCTCTCTTACCCTCCTTTAATGCAGAAACAACAAAGGGTGTCATTCCGCTTGCTGAAATACCGAGGAGCATATCCTTTTCAGTAAGGCCGGAAACAGCATCCCTTCCTGAGACCCCATCGTCCTCTGCACCCTCCGCCGGATGCAACAGGGCGTCATTGCCTCCTGCAATGATTGCCCTTATGGTGATTCCCGACACCCCGAAGGTGGGATACATCTCCGAAGCGTCAAGCACACCGAGCCTTCCACTCGTGCCGGCACCGATATAGATGAGTCCGCCGCCTGACCTTATTGCATGTATTGCATCCTCCACCGCCCTGCATATTGATTCCTTCACATCCCCTACCGCCCGGACGACAGCCATATCCTCTTCATTCATGAGGGTTACGATCTCCCCGACAGACAGGGAATCAATATCTTCCGAGCGTGGATTCAGGTCTTCGGTTGACATGTTTTTATAACCTGAAATAAGCGATCCCCGACATGAACCATTAACCGGTGCATGATGCAGGAGAGATGAAAAAATGCATTTCTAAAAACCCCCTGGTTAACCTCACTTGCTCACTTGCTCTCTTCCTTCTTCTTCATTGCAGCCCCCATCCTTCTGACGGCCTTCCTGAAGGCCTCCCTGCCACCCCATCTGCTCTTGAGAGTGAACACCCTGGGCCTTTCGTTCAGCAGTGACTTTATCTGGCCCTTATTGAGAAGCCTTCTCACCGTCAGCTTCATTGTCAGCGTGTCCATCATCAGTGAACGCCTCAAGCCGGTCACCTCATCCGCCACACCGATGACCTCCTTCTCATCTATATCCTCCTTCAACAGCAGTTGGTTCAGCTTCCTGTTATTGTCCATCAGTTTCTTACTCATTATCATAAGTTTTCTTACATAGCCGTCATATATGACGTCAATTGCCTTGCTCTGCTTTTCCGTCAGTTTCAGTTTAGCCGTTAAATCCTTGTTCTTCCACCACTGGGCATGTGAAAGATCTGCGGAAAACAGTATGAGCAGGACCGCACAGAAGATTATTCCAAAAAGCCTGTTTCCTTGCATCATTGCTACCTCCTTTAAAAATATGGCTCTTCCTACATTTCCGGGTAAAATTAAACACAGAGACACGGAGTTTACAAAACAAGTCTACTCAGAGTCTGTGTATAAAGTCGAACGGCTGCCGTTTTTTCCGTCATTCCGGCTTGTCCGGAATCTGTCTTTAAAAAGGATTCCCGACTCGCTTTGCTTGCGGGAATGACAAATAACCGCAGTTTATACACAGACTCTACCTCAATGGTATAGTCTTTCCACCGGAAGGGTTCTTCAGACACTGAACCGTTCTCTCCTCCTGAGCGTCGTCACCGCACCGCCGGCAAGGAGGGCGATAAGCGCCATCATGCCCCACTGGTTTAAAGTGGGGACGGTGGTGGTGATCAGGCCTGTGTCACATGCCCTGATGGGTGCGCCTGTATCCTCATAAGCCCAACCGGTGATGGTCCCCTGGCCGGCATCGGCAGCAGCCCCGTAACCGATCCAGCCGTATCTCGTGCCTCCGGATGTCTGAAACCTTACGCCGATACAGCCCTTGGTACCGAGAAAGTCTCCATATTCTATTTTGTATGTACTGCCACCATAGACGAGATCCATAAGCCCGGCATATTTCCAGAGCCTTGGGAAAGAGAGTGAACTTTTTATCAGATATTGTGACGGCAGGTTATCCACCAAAGGATACGATCCTGTTAAAATGACTTGATTCAATGAGTTGTATCCTCCAATCATATGTCCCTTTAAATATGCCGTAGTCGAAGACATAAAATATTTAATAGCGAAGTCGTTGGTCCCGTCGTTATCAATGTCAACGAAAACCAAAGGATTTCCACTGTCAACAGTGATGCTCTGTGGCCCGCTGTACCGGATGGCTGCATCTGCTGCCGGTGCAAGGACGAGCAACCCCGCCGCTGCCGCCGAATATGCCCTGAGTCTTCTCTCAAATCCCGCCGTTTTCTTCTTACCTGCCATGTAACCTCCTTTGCCGAATATTTTCAGAGAATTCCCTCCCGATAGGGGAGGACAAAGATGACTCTTTACGATACAGTCATTTCAACACTTGAGAGGCGGTTGAAAAACTCCTTAATTGTCATCCTGAACTTGTTTCAGGATCTCCTAACCCGTTGATTTTATTGGATGTCCCAAGCTTAGTCCGGGATTCAGCATGACCCATTGTACTATTTTGAGCCTTTTTCAACAGCCTGTTGAATCCTGTATTTTAAAACCGTTCTCCATGCCTCTGTGTCCCAGTAATCTATATCTGCCTTCTCAGAGTGGGATCGATGGCGCCGGATATTGCCTCCGTATCAAGCCCCCCGCCCAGGAAGGAGTTTATATCATGAATGGCCGTGTCTTTGTCGTTCAGACACTTTTCATACTCAACAAAGAGTGTCGGGATCCGTTTAAGGGCAAGTATTCTCTTTACCTGATTCACCTGGTTCTTATAGGTCGTCTTCAGTTGTTCATCCGTGAGCCTTGCACCCCTTCTTCCCAGACGGAT
>BDTA01000100.1 GCA_002897935.1 bacterium BMS3Abin08 | reverse complement strand
AGTGTCCGTGTATAAAGCCGAACAGTTGTCGTTATTCTGTCATTCCGGCTTGTCCGGAATCGCTCTTTAAGAAGGATTCCCGACTCCCGAATGCGTTCGGGATTGCGGAAATGACAAATAACTGTTATTTATACACACTCAATTATAGTGTTCGTGTATAAAGTCAGTCTCTCTATCTGTCATTCCGGCAGTCCTTAAGCCGGAATCTATTCTTTTCAATAAGTTCCGGATACCCGACTACAGACTTCGGGTATGACAAAAATAAAAAACGGCAGTTTATACACAGACACTATTTAGTGTCTGTGTATAAAGTCGAATAGTTGTCGTTTTTCTGCCATTCCGGCTTGTCCGGAATCTGTCTTTAAGAAGGATTCCCGACTCGCTTCGCTTGCGGGAATGACAAATGACTGCAGTTTATACACAGACACTAAATAGTTCCTGTTGCGAGAAAAGGAAAATCCAAAAACTGTCATTCTGAATCCCGAATCAAGTTCGGGAAATCTCAAAGAGACCGAAACGGAGAGATGCTGAAATAAATTCAGCATGACAGTAAGGGGTGACAATAAAGCTTTCGCTACAGGAACTAAATACGATGGACTCGCAAAAAGTCCATGCAATGTTTACTTAGAGTCTGTTTATAAACTAAACTATAGAGTCACCACTGAAATGGATTAAGGGCAGGAACACGGCAAACTATGGACTGGAGACTTACTGAGAAGGTCAAGGCTGCTGGTTGAGCCGGGAAGCTGGGTCCGTCGGACCTGGAAGAGGTACTTTCCGGACTTCCATCTCCTTATGATGAGAGGGTACTGGTACCTCCCGGAGATGATGGGGGGGTATTCTTACTTGACGGCGTCACCGCCCTTGTTGAAACCGTTGATATTATAACTCCCCTTGTTGACGATCCCTTCACATTTGGGGCAATAAGCGCCACCAACTCATTAAGTGACATATATGCAATGGGGGGGACCCCCCATACGGCCCTGGCAATTATAGGTTTCCCATCCTGCGATTACAAACCTGAGCTGTTAAGCATTGTCCTCAATGGCGCTCTGAGTATACTCGACAGCGTGGATGTAAGACTTATCGGCGGACACACTTTTGAGGATAGTGAACTTAAGTTCGGCCTGTCCGTTACAGGGACGGTGAATAAAACAGATATCCTGAGAAACAACGGTGCACTCGCAGGTGATATACTCGTTCTGACAAAACCCCTCGGCTCCGGTATCCTTACAACCGCCCTTAAGGGGGGCAGGATCGGGGTGGATGAACTTAAAGAAGCGGTCTCATGGATGACTACCCTTAACAATCAATCAGCACGGACAGCCCTTCGTGCGGGGATACATGCCTGTACGGATGTAACCGGGTTCGGCCTTTTAGGACATGCCTTCAATATGGTCAGGGATACAGGGACAGACTTTGTTATTGACCTGAAGGAAGTCCCTTTTATGGACAGAGTTCATGAGATGGCGGACAAAGGGATGATCCCGGAAGGGGCATACAGGAACCTCAACTTCCTGAGAGGTCATCTATTAATGGAAAATGACATCCCCGAAGATGATCTCCTGCTCGTTTGCGACCCACAGACATCGGGAGGGCTTTTGCTGGCCATGGAGGAACCCGGACTTCAGGAATTCACTGCAAAGGGCATATTCACAAAGGTAATCGGGAGGGTTGTTGAAGGCAAAGGGAGGTTATTATTGAGATAGCCGGCCAAACTACATATCGGGGCGCTTCAATGGTGCAGCACACTGTCGTACTTATAGTTCTTGAGATAGCTCAGAAAGTCATCAGCCGGATGTGACAGGACAGTGTACTTTGTGGATATGAGGCTGAACTGCCTCATCATCTTCTCCTCCTTTAAACTGATCAGTTTGAGCACACCGAACTTCACCTCGCTGATAGCAGCCCATCTTGACAATATGGACATACCCATACCATTTGCCACGGTATGCTTTATCGATTCCGTGCTGCCGAGGATAAGGGTAATCTTCATGTTCTGGGTTGATACGCCGTGTTTTGAAAAGTACTTCTCTATGACCTGTCTCGTCCCTGAACCCTCCTCCCTGAGGATAAAGGGCTCCTTGATTATCTCAAACAAGGATATCTCCTTCTTCCTTGCCCATGGGTGCTGGGGTGGAAGGACGAGGCACAGTTCATCATCAATGAGCTTCTCAACCGCTATCTTCTGCCTTGAAACATCACCTTCCACAAGCCCGATATCAATATTGCCCGCATTAAGGAGATCGACTATCATCTTTGTATTCCCCACCCTGAGGTTTATTTTGACCTTGGCCCTCTTTTTCCTGAAATCACAAATCACCTGCGGTAAAAGATAGTTGCCTATGGTTGTACTTGCACCGACAGATATACTCCCCTTGACAAGACCTGTAAGCTCCCCTACCTCCTTCTCAGCAGATGAATAAAGGGAGAGGATGTGCTTTGCATACTTATAAAGAAGCTCACCTGCAGGTGTGAGTGTTACAGTGCTGCTGGAACGGTCAAAGAGCTTGGTCTCGTAAAGCTCTTCAAGGGCCTGTATCTGAAGGCTCACAGCAGGTTGTGTAAGGTGAATTATCTCAGATGCCTTGGAAAAACTCTTTGTCTCTGCGACGGTACAGAAGACCCTCAGTTTATGATCATCCATGGCCATGCTAACCATTATATCACAAATAATACTAATAAGTTAATAAATAAAAATAATGAAACACTCCGGGACAAGACCATGGGGAACTGCGGGTTCAGTATCCCCCGAAGAAATCATATGTTCTCATGATCAGGGCCTCCGGCCTCTTTTCATCAAGGAGCATCTGTGCTACGGTTTTCCTGTATCTCTGAAAATAGACCAGTTTTTCTCTTAACTCCTTCTCAAGGTTTGCAAGGCGGGAATAATAGGGGGTCCTGTCCAAATATTCTCTCTTCCCGCTGCCCCGGTCTTTCTCAAACCTCCAGCAGCCCTTAAATTCCTGAATCCTCCCCCCGGCAGCCCGCAACCTGCCGGGCAGGCCATATACCCTGCACAGGACCGGCCGGTATTGATAAAGCAGACACCGGGGGTCCTCATTAAGGGGTCCCCGTCTATAAGCATCTCTGCAATTGTCTTTCTGAATTTTATGAGATAACCCATCTCACGCCTCAACTGATTCTCAAGTGTAGCAATCCGGGTATAGAATAGGGTCCGGTCAATCACCTTTTCCCCGTCCTTCTCATTAGTCCTCCCAAACCTGCTGCATCCCTCAAAGCCCTCCCTGCCTTTAACCGGATGGTGTAACTCCCCCGGCAGGCCATGTATCCTGCATATAAGTGGCCTGTTTTCATACACGGAACAGAGGCCGTCATAGTTAAGGGGACACATTATCCTGATCAGGGACTCCTTGCCGCGATGTCTGTTCAGTTCCCTGACATAGGCCCTTGCCCTCTCAAGGCTCCTGTCCTTAAGGTCTTCGGCAAGTCTTGCAAAACCTTCCAGGAGGCCAAAGTATTCAACAAGGCTATAGTGGTAAAAAACCGTATCACAGCAGTTCTCCTCACAGCCCTTACAGGAGAATCCATAGTAAACGGCGGACTCTTTGTATGCATGATCGATCTCACCGTATACCTCGTAAAGACCGTCGAGGTACTTCCCTATGTCATAATCCACATTCTGAGACATCCTGACCTCCGTAAAACTTTGGTGCACTGTTCATAAGTCTGAACCCTCTTCCATATTATAGTCAAGCTCTCCGACCAAAGGTCGGAGCTTGCCAATGCAAGAAAAATTTGATTAGTTAGAGTCTGTGTATAAAGTCGGCCTCTCTATCTGTCATTCCGGCAGTTCTTAAGCCGGAATCCAGTCTTTTCAATGCCTTCCGGATACCCGACTACAGACTTCGGGTATGACAAAAATAAAAAACGGCAGTTTATACACAGACAATAGTACAGTGTCTGTGTATAAAGCGAACAGTTGTCGTTTTTCCGTCATTCCGGCTTGTCCGGAATCGTTCTTTAAGAAGGATTCCCGACTCCCGGATGCGTTCGGGATTGCGGGAATGACTAATCCTTTCTCATTTCACTCGATCCCGTTGCCGTTAATAACATTCAGGGGATTGCCTATAAACAACCTGTCCGCCTCGTCTCCCCCGAATTTTTTCTGAATCTTTCCGTATGCATCGGAAAGCACAGGCGGTCTCTGTACCGTATCATGGGCATCTGTTGCTACTAAATGGACATAGCCTTTCCTGATCATCTTAAATGTAGCCTTCTGAATCTTTCTACCCAAGTGACCGGTTATACTCATTGCCGTAACCTGTGAAACAGCTCCATACCGTATAAGTCTTTCCAGTATTGCCGGATCATTGAGTATGGAGAGGTTCCTCTCAGGATGTGTGATAATCGGCGTTATCCCCTGCACCTTAAAGGAATACATAATATTCTCCAATTCGCTGATTGGCGGCAATACATAGGTCGGCAGTTCCAGCAGCACATGGTTTTTATCATTAATTGAAGGATACTCCCTGCTTATAATTCCTTGTATTGATTCCCTGCTCAGCCGGATATCGGCACCTATATGGACAGGGAGGAGATCTGTTACTTCGGCAAGCCTCGCTATTGCATTACCTATGGTTACCCTTGTATTGTTGTAAACACCATCCATTATATGGGGAGTTGCAACAACCTCGGATATCCCGTCTTCTTTTGCGATGCGCAGCATCTCCAGTGATTCGTCCATATCATCTGCTCCATCGTCCACTCCCGGAAGAATATGACAGTGTATATCGATAAATCCCCTATTCAATGTAAAGGTTGTCTCCCCTTTTTATGCCGTAGTGTTCTATTGTACCGGATCTCAATTCAAGGGCATAACGGACAGCCGATGAGGGGTAGTATTCAACACACGAATTATCACCTTTGCATGGCATGATGTCCTGATAGAAATCTATGAGTTTATTGTGGCTGTCAAAGAATAACAGATCTATAGGGAACCTCATATTTAACATCCAGAACGACTGTTTTACCGGCAAGGAAAACTCAAAAATCATGCCCCCATTTTTACTCAGAGTCTTTTTGAACATAAGACCGGTTGTATTGTTGGACGCCTTCTCAAGATAGAAGGCCGCTGCTTCCCTGCCGGATCTCAAGATAGCGACCCTTTTGTACTCTTTGCCGGATACATATATCTTCACCTCATAGGGCGCAAATATGCCTCTTACAGACCTGTTTTTTACCACATATCTGCCGTCGGAAAAAAACTCGTCGAAATATCTTATCCCCTCGGGTATGTCTGTAATCTCGCCCCTGACTGTTTTATCGATCGTATTTACTGCTATCAGATAGGATGTCCTCCCGTCAGCTCTAAAAATCCCTGCATGAACGGGGGGCTCACCGTCAAATCCTGTTTTATATAAATCGGATGGCCTGTATTTGAGCCTCCTTGAATTACCTGAAAGGAAGACCTCACCAAAGGCCCCTAACTCTCCGACCAGGCGTTTAACATTATCCCGGTGAACCTTGTTGTCTCTCATGCTCTTATATGTAAAATACAGCAGCCCCCTGGCGCCATGAATGATGGAGAGATAGGATAACGCCTTCATTTCCCTGTATTGCGGGAGCCGCCCCCAGCCTGAACTCTTCCATTGTTTACCGCCGAAGGCCTGTATAACAGCCCATATATCCCTGTCGTAAGCATCCCTTCCGGCTATATCAATGCTTTCACTAAGCCATGTCAGCGGTTGATTAGGTATCGGATACTGATCCATCAGGATGATATCCGCAGCATCTGAATATGCCTTAACATACCGCGGTCTCACAATAGCCATGAAATAGGGAAGGTCAGGTGTATACTGTTCAATCTCTTTGATCTTCTTCCTTATTAAGCCCAGGGGGACGGAGCGTATCTCCGGCTCATCAGCTATGTAGAACCCCAGGATACGATTCCCTGCCGGATCTGATGACCCTATCTTCTTTAGTACTGAAGCAAGAAGTTTTCGGTTGGCGGGCGGGATCAGTATTGCGTTAAGATTATCTTTTGACAGGGCACTAAACAGCCTGTCGGGAGATTCGTCTTTTACGCCTGTCACAACCGTATTAAAGCCCATATTCCTTACATCTTCAAACCCCTCGATATCCGATCCATAAATACCGAGAGGAAACACTTTATACAACCTTTTCCTGTCTATCCGTCTCCCCGGCTTACTCATTGCGCTCTCGGATTCCTCTCCCTCGGGAATCTCTCTTAATACGGGCGATGAGAAACTGAACATCACCGGGTAATCATTGTAAAAACTCAGCATGGTTGCACTATGAGCCCCTGAATTGAAGACAAAGGCAAAGTCCTGCCAGGCACCATATTTTATATGGCTGTTTAATCTTGTCTTAATACCGAATATCTCAAATGAGGGGTAATAACCATTAACGAATGAATCCCTGTATGCCCTGAATGACAGGAGATAATTTTTCCCCGGCTTTATGCCGTCTATCACGCAGAACCAGTAACCCTCACGGTCTGTTCCCCCTGTTATTGAGATTGACGGCAAAGGCGGGTTCCCCGCAGCATCGAGAGCAAACCTGCTTTTACTTACCCTCTCAATCCCTGATACACCGTGGTGCCAGAAAAACGGTGTCCTTCCATCCGGAGAGATGAAGTCCGGATTGGGTATCAGGTTCTTACCGGCCTCGGCAGGGGAGTATATGAGAACGGCGAAGATGACAAGGGTTAATATAATCGCCATCCTCTTCATCCGTTGTCTCCAGGCAGTGAGTAACTCCTCAGTTTGCCGGGTTCCGTTGAAGGCAGGAAACCCTTAACACCCAGCCCGTAAAGAAAGCCGAGGATGATGGAAAACATTATTGCATTGGAGGGCAGGTGGAGGTTGAAATCAAAGAAACTGTGAACAAGCATATAAAACACCGATGCAAGCAGACCGGCTGTAATAATCGATGAATCGTTGTTTTTACGGTAAGCTGTAAAGGCCGGAACGACGATGGATATAAATGCAGCGGTTAAAAGCAATGTGCCGACAATTCCCGTCTCAAGGAGAAACTGGAGATAGTCATTATGGGCATAATAAAAAGTACCCGTCAGCCCCCGGGGATAGTAGAGTGGAAAGACATATCTGAATGTTCCGAGTCCTGTCCCGAACCAGGCAAAATCCGAAAAAGCCCTTAAGGTCTCTTTCCATACCATTATTCTTTGCTCTGAGCTGAGACCGCTTTCAGCAAACCTGTTTACAATCGGTGATACCCCGAGGTAAAGAAGATAGAAAATCAGTCCGGATAAAAAGATGAGCAGATAATGAATATACCTCCTGCTGAATCCCCTCGTTGCAACCAGAAAAACAAAAAAGACCATGGACAGAAGAAAACTGATTATACCCCCCCTTGAAAGGGAGTAAAATATCCCCAGAGCCATAATCAACGATAAAAATATCAGGATCAGTCTTTTTTCCGTCTTCTGTTCCTCAAGTGACAGACTTAATCCAAGAGGGACAACCATGCCGATAAAACCTGCGAAATCATTTCTGTTGACAAAAGGGCCAAAGGGAGCCCCCCCCTGCGTTAACTCCCTGAACCAGTAGATTCTGCCATTCCAGGAAGCCTTCTGAATTATTGCAAAGAAAGCAATTATGAACCCGAATATGACAACTGCCGTCATTGTCCTGCGCATTAAGCCGTCTCTCCCTGTCAGAGAGGCAGCCATAAAAAATATCATCACATATATTACCAGTCTGACAACGCCGTTTAAGGTGCAATATTTACAGAAGCTTATACTGCCGCTACTGAAGGGCACTGTATAGATCTCTTTCATAAGCTCATAAGACCTATGAGAAAAAAACCTCAGAAGGGAAGCCGGAAGAGGTATAACCTGGAGGATATAAAGGAGAACCAGACCGGAGATTGAAATATAAAGGGTTTTTTGCCACCTTGACGGAGATATGCCAAGGACTCCGATATCCCCATAAATCCATAGATTGAACACGACAAGGGTAATTAAACCAACCAGGGCAAATGCCCATGCCTCAACAGATCCAAAGAGCAAAACCGAGATGACGGCAATAGAGACTACGGAAATGCTAATCATATTGAAGTCTCACTATTTTCAGTGAATTTGCAACCCTTTTTATAGTCCACCTTATTCTTCCCCGGTATTGGAGGTTCCTGCCGTCTTTCAAACGGACCCTGACGATCCGGAAGGTTGCCGTAACATCAGCTACATTATTATCCTTTATGTTTATGGATAGATCACTCAACAGGTATCTGTTTTTAGAGTTTCTGAATATCTTCCGGTACCTGTCGGTCAATAGTGATACACTCCTGCCATTTTCCACGGCATCTCTGCCGAAAAGGCCCAGAAACGCATCAAGGTCTCCCTCTTCGTATAAGAAGACGTACCTCTTCAGAAAGCCGCTTATATCCTCTTTACTGAGCATGTCTTTATGAACTGCCTCCTCAACTACGGATGTCCTGCGTGTTTTGGTCCCTGCAGGTTTCCGAGTCCGACCGATTATAGAATCCCCCTGCCCCTCCGGCAATTCCTGTCTGTCTTTATCCCGGTAGTTATGGAGGGTTTCTCCCGCAGCCTTCGAAACATAAGTTGAATCACCAGGGTTCTTCTTCGTTGTTACCTGCACCCGGACCTCCCCGGCTGACTCATCACGGAGAGTACCCGGAAGGGACCTTGAGACCGATGGTTGAACGGGAACGGTTCTCTCCCCTTCCTCAGGGGTCCTGCTTCCGGTCTCAATAATACCTCCATCTTGAGGGGATGAACCCACGGGGTTATTCTCTTGTACATGGGGAACGATATCGTGGATACCGTTGCCACCAACACCCTCAATATCCGCTTTTGAATTATTGGCCCCCGGTAAAGAGGCAGGGCTTGGTTTTTCAGGGGTATTATCCTTCCGTAATTCCGCAACAGTGTCATTGATCGGTTTCCCGTTATCCCCGGCAAGCGCTTCTTCTTTGTCCTTTGTGTGTGATACCCGCACATCCGTTCTCCTGTGTCGATCTTTTTTAAGCACCGGCTGCCTGGATTGCTCATCGTTTCCGCTTGCTGACAACGTGGTCTCCCCGGACGGCTTAGCTGTTGATTTACCGGGTTGCAATTTCTCTTCCATTACGACTGAATTCACTGTCTCCTTCCTGACGGTGTCATGCTTATCCTCATTAACCGAACTTCTTGTAGAGGTCTGATTTACATAAAAGACAACTGTAAAGACAACCGCAACAGAAAAAGTCACTATTGTAATAAAAGCAGGTATGTATCTCGAATATTTATAGTATTTATTGCTGAAGGTCCCATGAGCCTTCATGGTTTCATTTAATATTTTCGAAAAATCATAAGCCTGCGTTTTGGCCGCCGGCGCCCTGTTCAGGGATAATCTCCGTGACAGCAGACCCGTTGCTTCATTATAGACCTCGTTGATCTTTTTTGCCTTTTCTTCATATTCCTTCTGATTAAAAAAGCGGTCCGGATGATAAAGCTTCAGCACCCGCTTCCATCTTTTATTCAATCTTTCCTGTACCGTATTTTCATGCAGTCCAAGGGATAAGAACGGATCGCCCTCCTTGTTAAAGAGCAGGTTATTAATTATAGTTTCAGCTGTCTCCTTCACCCTCGCGACACCAATACCGGAAATATCCGATAGTTCTTTAGCTGTAGCCGCATCTTCCAGTATTTCAATCAGGACATCATAGCATCTCACGGCACGTTCAAAATACACGCCTGTTGAGTCATCCTGATTGAACCGGTTTATGAGACCCGCTGTAGAAAGTATTCTCAGGGTCCTGTCTTTAGCCTTATGAGTTGTAGCCCATCTACCCATGCATTACCCTTTATTTTATTATTGAACTTCCTGGATTTCTGCCTCCTTAACGAGATTTTTACAACCCCGCAGTCAGGGGGCACGGAAAACCTCAGGCTTACCGGTGAAGCCCAGGAATTGGTTCCGGTAATAACGTCCGACCTGGCGTATATTTTATTACAATCGTATCCCCTTGCTTCAAAAAAAAGACCGTTTGTGGTAGTCAGTCCGTCTGTTTTTACATAGGCCTTTAAGAGATACGAATTCTCAGGAGCAAGAAGTACAAGCTGCCTGATTACATCTAAATCGACATTGTATTCACCGCTGAAAGATATCCCCAGGGAGCGCCTGCCTTCCAGGTGGAGACTGTGGTCTTCGTATATCTTAACGCCCCTTGCCTTACCAACAACCCAGCCAAAACAGCCGTTGGTTATATCGCTTTCAAAGCCTCCGTTGGATAATAACGACCCTTCGGAATAATATCTATTCCGGAGCTTCCCAATCATCTCCTCCCATACTGAAAATGCATCATCGTATCTCTTGTTTTTAATAAGAAAATTACATAATTTCATACCGGACTTCTCATAAATCAGCTTATGGCTTACGTTATTATAGAATTCCATGGCATCATCAAGCTTACCATGGCTGATAAGATATCCCAGATATGAAGGGTACAACCCTGCCTTGTCCTTCAGAAGGTGATTCATGATATATTTATTGGAAAGCTTCATCTGATAACATACGTCATATACCCTTGTCTGCAAACCGGGATCCATCTCAATTAATTTCTCAAAATACTCCATTGCCTTGTCAACCCTGTCACTGTTAACAAGATAAAACACGGCCACTCTCCAAAGACTATCAGTATTGTTGGGCGTTAATTTACGATAACTATCCACAGCTAAAAAGGCATCTCTCTTTCTGCCGGCAGCCTGGTAGGCATTGGCCAAACCTATCAATGCCCTTGAGAAAAGGGGATTTTTTCTGAGTGCGGTTCCATAAAACTCAATAGCCCTGTTTAAATCACGATTAAATAAATCATACTGCCGTACCAACCCAAGATCGTAATAATTACCGGCATCATCAGGGATTATCTTTATGGCAAGAGACAGGTTTTGCAGGGTTTTTTTCTTAAGGATTATATCATTGTATGCTACAGCAACTAATCTGATGAGGACAAGAAGGGAGACGAGGTGCACCAGTACGATAAACGTTTTCTTTCCCGGTCCTTCAGGCATTTCTGCGGGTCATACCTCTGTTGCCCTCCCTGGAAAAGAGGGGACATTTTCGACGCAATCTCCGGAAGGGCCTCTTTTCCATTAATGCTCTTTGTAGTAAGAGGAATAGTAGTAGGAATAAGAACCATATCTGAGGTCTTTCTCTTTAATACCATTTATTACAACACCCAGGATCTTGGCATTTATTCTGTTGAGCATTCTTTTTGTTTCCGTCAGCGCATCGCGTGGAGTTTGACCTGACCTGATTACAATGACCACACCATCAGCAAAACTGCTCAGGTAAAGACTGTCGGTCATCCCCAGAACCGGAGCTGAATCAATTATGACGAAATCATAAATGGAGTAAAGGGCATCGAGCAAATCCTTCATCCTTGCAGACCCTAACAGCTCAGACGGGTTAGGCGGAATCGGACCTGATGTTATTACATCGAGCACCCCGGTTGTTGGTTTTATCAGGCCCTCATCAAACTCCATATTACCTGACAGGAAGGTTGAGAGCCCGGTGCTGTTTTCCACACCAAATCCATTGTGAATTTTCGGCTTTCTTAAGTCGGCATCTATGACAATACCCTTGCCGAGGGTGTTTGTCAGGGCCGTGGCTGTATTAATCGTCACCGTGGTTTTTCCCTCTTTTTCCCCGGGGCTTGTGATAAGTATTGTTTTCGGAGGTCTTGCAGCAGAAGACAGGGAAATAAAAGTCCCTATGGAACGAAAGGCCTCGGCAATATGGCCTTTATTATCAGAGTGTGTGATCAACAACCTTTCCGAAGGGTCTGAAGAAGCATAAAGGGGGATCAAACCAAGGGCGGGAAGGTTCATCCTCTTTTCAATATCCTGAGGGTCCTTAACCGTATTGTCAAAATATTCCATAAAAAAGGCAAGGCCAACCCCTCCAAACAATCCAAGCACTATGGATAGAAGGATATTCAACGGCTTATTTGGCTTGTAAGGCGACTTGGGATACTCCGCCCTGTCAAGTATCTGGATGTTTGTAGCCCTCATAGTTGCAGACACGGCGACTTCTTTAAGTCTTTGTAACATATTATTGTAAAGCTCTTTGTTTGTGTCAACCTCTCTCTTCAGTATATGGTATTGGACCATCTTTTTCTGAAATTCCATGACCCTGTTTTTCTGAACGTTAAAGATCGCATTCAGATAACTCTCTCTCTTTACCGCTGTCTGGTAATCGGATTTTATGGATTTTACAATATTGGACGTCTCCAGATTAATCCTCTTCTGTAACGAATTCATTTGACTCTTTAACCGTTTCATTTTTGGGTACTCCGGTTTATATATCTTCAGCAGGTTAGAATATTCGGATTCTAATGATACATACCGTTTTTTAAGTTCCTGTATGAGGGAGTTATTCAGAATTACCGGATTATTGTCACCGGACTCCTTTATTTCATTGTACAGCGCCTCCTTCTGAACCCTGACCGTTGTCGCCAGGCTCAGCGCCGTTGAAAATTCAGCCAGTTTCTCTTTAAGAATACTCTGCTTGTCATTCTTGGCGTCAAGAAAGATCATCCTGTTAGAAGAGGAATACTCATTGAGACGCTCTTCAGTCTCTTCAACCTTGGCCTTCATAATTTCGATCTGCTTCTCAAGCCATTTCCTTGCCTGCCGGCTTGCCTCGATCTTACTGTCAAGGTTGAAATCTATATATGTTTCAGCAACTGAATTGGCCACCTTTTTGGCCAATTCAGGGTCATATGCCTCAAAACTCACCTTAACAAGCTGTGATTTGATCAAGGGTTTAACATCAAGCCTTTCAAGAAAGCTATCTACAATACCCGTATCCACCCCATCTTCCACAACGTGTTTTTCCCTGCTTTTGTCTCTTCCAACAAAGCTGACCAGACTGAAGATAATACCCTTTAAGGAAACACCACGGTCACCTGCCGTAAACTCCTTACTACTGTCAAGGCCGAGTTTCTTTATAACCCTTTTTGCGATATTGCGGCTCTTCAATATCTTATACTGCGTCTGATAGTAATCTGTTTCTACCCTCTCAATCCTGTAAGCATCCTCAAATGAGAGCACCCTCGGGTCCTCTTTATCAATCTTTATCGTTACAGTGGACTTGTAGAGCGGCTTCATCATAAATGTTGCAAGTGATACAGTAACAACTACTGAAATAAAAAAAAGCAGGACTATCCATTTCCTTCTTAAGACGACATGTATATAATCCCGCAGATGGATTTCCTCATCAGCCTCCTGTTCAAGATGCCTTATCTCTGTGGAAACACTATGCTCCCGGGGTTCGTACGGCTTGATACCGAATTGCTGGTTATTATTACCGTGTTTCTCGTCATCATTCATACTCATAATCTCCTCTATAAAGCCTTCCCAAAAGAAATAAACCCTCTGAGGGTGCTCACAAATTTACTAAAGAAATCCTTAACGCCACTCTTGGGGACAATAATGATATCATTGCTCTTAATCACAACATCATTGCCCCGGCCATCAACAATAGCATCATAGTCAACCGAAATTATTTCTCTCTCAGGCGCACCATTATCCCTGTAAATCCTGAGGCTGGAACCGTCCGCTTCATATTTTAAACCCTTTGCCATGCTTACCGCCTGTATTATGGTGGTTCTGCCCTTAATCTGAAAAGACCCCGGATCCTTTACCGCACCATCCACAAAGAAGACACCTCTTTTGGGAATATTAACCACATCCCCCGAAGACAGCGGGATATTGAGTTCAGCCTTGCCCTTCATCAGCAATTCATTTAAATTAATAACCACCGTACCAACGTATCGCTGCGGAGCATCACTCTCACCGGATGCTTTCTGGATATAACAGAGGTCGCCCGCTTCATCGGTCAGCCCTCCGGCGATTGAAAGGATTTCAAGTAAACGCTTTGGTCCTGATACTGAATATTGCTGCGGATTCTTTACAGCACCCAATACCGTGATCTGCTGACTTCTGTACTCCTTTACAAATACACTTACCACGGGTTGTTCCAGATATTTCTCTAATTTCCCGGAGAGCGTATCCTCAAGTTCAGCTACGGTAAGCCCGGCAGCCTTGACCCTTCCAATAAGGGGAAGTCTTATAAACCCCCTCGCAGTTACCCTTACGGAGGCCTTTAAATCCTCCACCTGGAAAACATCTATATCGAGGAGGTCTTCAGGGCCGATTTTATAGTCAGCCATGGAAAACGGTTTCTTCAGCAGGAGATTTTTCTTGAAAAGACTGTTATTTAACTCCTCCGTTCTTCTATCCGGTAAACTCTGCTGTAAATATGCGACAGAGGAGCCTTCATTAGTCCCTGCACATCCGGATGTTAACAGGACTACAAGGAATACTGAGTATGAAAAACACATAAACAAAGGTTTCATTATTCGGCAGACTCTGTCAATCATGGTTACTCCTGCATAAAAACATTCAACTGAAGTCACTACGTTTAAAAAATTATCTTACAACATTAAAACACGGTTCTTCATAAAAAGGCCCTCTTCAGACTTTTGTGCGGCAATCCCCTCATGACAATCAGTATATAGATACTTCCATATCACAACATATCAATTATACACAAAAACAGGTAGAAATATTTCTACCTGTTTTTGTGTGCCTGACACTCAAATAAGGTATGGGATGCGGGAAAGAGATGATAACCAAGAAGACCATAAGCAAAAAACATTCCGTGCCTGTTTCTGTCATTCCGGGCTTGCAGGCTGTACCATAATTGCCATTCCCGTATCAAGTACGGGACGGGCCCTGAACTTGTTAATTGTCATCCTGAACTTGTTTCAGGGTCCCTATAAACGTAACATATTGAAAATACGAGATTCTGAAATAAATTCAGAATGACGGAAATGGAAATAAGTCCAGAATGACATCATATACGTTATCAGGATTGTAATACCGCATGTTGCTCCGAAAGCCGGCCTCTACGCTCTGAATCCCCCATCTAAGGTCGGTCCAAGCTTCAAGACAATGGAAAATGCTGTCTGCAACAGCAAACAAGCAGACTTACTTCTTTATGGACTTGAGTATCTTCCTATGGAGAGAAAGGACTTGAAACCTTTCCACCACCATGTTTATTTGCCTTAATTATCCCTAAAGTTAACTCCGTTGCAGCAAAACCCAAAAACAAAGCAAGATCTGTACCCATCCCTAAAAAGGTTGCCCCACCGGCCCCGGAACCACCTACTGCCTGTACCGGGAGGACCTTAATGCTTCCCCTATCAGACAGCATTTCAACACTGTTACCAGCAGTAAGTTCCATCAGAGAATCGCCACTAATCGTTTTTATTTTAACCTTTCCTGCAATTGTCGCTATTCGTGTCTTTTTACCATCATAAAAAACACCGCCTACTATACTGTTGTCATCGGAAGAGACCTTTCTGAGTATTTTGTCTCTGTTGCTAACCTCGATCATCGAATCCGGGGTCTCTATCAGCAGATAAGAATCCGCCGGCACTGTAAACATTATCTTACCCTTTACAAGTTTTAAGGTATATTTACCAACCGTCCCGGTTACTCCTATCTCTGATTTGTTACCTACCTCTATGCGGGTCCCCTCTTTAAAAATGAATGACAACCTCCCGTCGTCCGTCCTGAACTTTGAATCACTACTAACAGGATAAAGCCGCTCAAACTTGGACCATGTTTCCCCTCCCGTCATATACTCGGCAGTCCCTGTCGCAAGAACCTGCCCAAGTATATTGTCAGCAGCCACGGCAGACAGAACAGGCTGAAAAATAACAGTTGAGAAAAAAAGCAAAACCACTACTGAAATATTCTTCATGGTACCCTCCTTGTTTATAAAGCCGTTATTATCATGCTGAGCCTGATTCAGTATCTCGTGAAACCCTGAAACGAGTTCAGGGCGACAGTGTACTTTCGTCTATAAACAAACTCTACCTCTTTTACAATTATATCAGAGTAAAAACTCGTTGTCAACGTTTATTATGATTTTGAGGCAATATGCATTATTTTTAGAGTAGTGTGCATAAAATCGAAACAGTTGTTGTTTTTCCGTCATTCCCCGAAAGCGTTCGGGGAATCGTCCAAAACGCATAGCGCAGAGCATTAGTTTTTCTGTCATTCCGGCTTGTCCGGAATCGTTCTTTATGAAAGATTCCCGACTCCCGAATGCGTTCGGGATCGCGGGAATGACAAATGACCGTCAAGCTCTCCGACCAAAGGTCGGGGCCTTCGGCAAGGTGCATTGCAATTTATACACGGACTCTATTTGATTATGGGCAATTACCGGCAACTGTACAGTAAAGCCACCGATATGGCGACAACCCCCTCTCCGCGCCCTATAAAGCCCATCCCTTCATTGGTCTTTGCCTTTATATTCAATGCCCCTTCAGGGATACCGGTTTTGGAAATTATGTCAATCATATCAGGGATATATGGTGAGAGTCTGGGCTCCTCCGTTATTATAGTCGAGTCTATGTTGACTATTCCATAACCCCTCTCTCCGACAGCGCCTATAGTATCACTCAACATCTCTATGCTTGATGCATCCTTCCACCGCGGATCGGTGTCGGGAAAATGCCGCCCTATGTCTCCCATTCCGGCTGCACCTATGATGGAATCGATTATTGCATGGACAAGGACATCACCGTCGGAATGACCCAAAAGTCCCATTTTGTAAGGGATTTTTAGACCACCGAGAATCAGCCTCCTGCCCGCTGAAAACCTGTGTGAATCATATCCGGTGCCTATCCTCATTGTAAACGTCCCTCAACACAATTTTTTAGATAAAAAACCCGACAGGGGGGAGTCATAATAACAGCTGAAAAGCCCTCAGGACTCCTTCTGTATTTCGGGCTTAAATATGGCCTCTGCAATCAGCAGGTCCTCAGGGGTGGTTATCTTGATATTACTGTAATCCCCCGGAATAAGCTTTATTGAACCACCAAAAACCTCTACAACAGAGGCATCATCGGTAAAATATCTCCCCGAACTCAGCGCCTGTTCATATGCCTTACATACCGTTTTATAACGGAAAACCTGCGGGGTCTGAACCGCTATTAACCCCTCCCTCCGCAGGGTATTCCCGATCACATCACCATCAAAGGTCTTTATTGTATCCTTAGGAGGAACACCAACCACAAGACCATCAAAGTCATCTATTGAACTGAGGGAGAGGCGGATCAGCGAAGGCCTTACAAGTGGTCTCACACCATCATGAATGAGAACCAGGTCGGGGTCCGACTCAACCGCTCTGAGACCGTTCATAACCGAATTCTGCCTTTCCTCTCCACCGGGGACGATCCTCTTTACCTTGTTAAAATCAAACACCTCCATTAGCCTTAGGGCTTCCTCCATAAGCTCAGGAGCAAAAACAGGCACAACCTCTTCAATCTCATCCACAAAGTGAAGGGCCTGAAGGGTCCAGGCGATCAAGGGCCTGCCCTTCAGGCTCGTCAGGGTCTTATTGGAACCAAACCTTATTCCTTTACCGGCAGAGGGAACAATTGCCACTGCTCTCCTCATCACCTGTTTGTCCTCGCTTCCTCGTTGTCATGGTTCTCCCTGGGCTTGGAGAAAATCATCCTGCCGGCGGTGGTCTGAAGAACGCTGGTAACCTCGGCATTGATTGTCTTACCCATGAACCTCCTGCCGTTTTCCACGACAACCATTGTCCCGTCATCGAGATAGGCAATCCCCTGTCTGTGCTCCTTTCCCTCTTTGAGGACAAAAACCTTCAGGGTCTCACCCGGGAGCACTATGGGCTTGAGTGCATTTGCAAGCTCGTTGATATTCAGGACAGTAACACCCTGCAGCTCGGCCACCTTGTTCAGGTTGAAATCATTGGTCATGACCTTCGCATCCATCAGCCTGGCCAGTGCCACCAGTTTTGCATCCACCTCCTTTATATTGGGGAAGTCCTCCTCAACTATCTTCACAGTAATATGTGCCATCTTCTGTATCCTGTGTAAAATATCAAGGCCTCTCCTGCCCCGCGCCCTCTTAAGCGAGTCGGAGGAGTCTGCAATGTGCTGCAGCTCCTGAAGGATAAACTGGGGGATTATGAATGTACCCTCAATAAAACCTGTGTCACAGACATCCGCTATCCTCCCGTCAATGATCACGCTGGTATCGAGCAGCTTGATATCGCCCTCCATGGGCTGGCCCTTAAAGAGCCTCATAACGCCTGACACCGTCAGGTTCTTGCCTCTCTTGGCTCCAATGAGAAGGCCACCATACCCCAAAAGGGCATCGAGTATAAAAACCACTGCGGCCTGTTTTTCAACAAACAGCGGTTTGAAGGGGATCATTATAAGTCTTGAAAAGAGCAACCCCAATAAAAGCCCGAAAAAAGCACCTATGAATCTTCCTATCCTCACCTTCTGAAATAAAGTATCAGATAAAAGGGTTATTACCCCGAGTACAAGACCCGAAGCCGCTCCCCACAGGGCATACCCGTATCTGCCCCCTACAAGGTAACCCCCTGCCACAAAGGCAAGAAAAATCAGCAACCTTATCAGATTCAACACCATCTCACCTCCTTTCTACTGATGATTTTCTGTGTATAAAGTCGAACAGTTGTCCTTTTTCCGTCATTCCGGCACAGTGTCATTCCGGCTTGTCCGGAATCTAAGAGGAGTATGATTCCCGACGTAGCGGGAATGACAATTCAAACACCCCGACATTACAAGGTTGACACGACAGTAGTTCATAAATAACATCAAAACATCTACGGCTTCACCGCCACATAGAACCTTCTTCCACCCCTGTTAATAAATACTACAAGCATTTCAGTGTTTCCTATCCTCGATATGGCCACTTTCCAGTCCTCATAAGTCCTGATCTTATGCCTGTCGACTTCCTGTATTATGTCCCCCTTCTTTATTCCGGCCTCCCGGGCAGGACTTCCTTCATCAACTTCCATCACAACAACACCGCCTTCATTTGCATTAACCCCCAGTTGCCTGGCAATAGCAGGGGTTAATTCAGTGACGGAAAGTCCCGTCAGGCCTCCTTTATTTCCATCCTCTTCCGGGGCAGAAGAAGAGACCTCTGTAAACTCCCCCGGCAACTCTGCAATCAGGACCTTTACCCGCTTTTTCTCCTTGTCGCGCACATACTTCAACTCCACCTCTGAACCGACCTTGCTCTGGGCGACCTGGTTACGAAGCATTGACACACTCCTGACCTCCCGGCCATTAAGCTCAACAATGATATCCCCCCTCTTTATACCTGCCTTTTGAGCAGGGCTGCCCTTAAAGACGTCGCTTACGAGGGCTCCTGCGGTCTTTGAAAGCCCGAATGTCCCGGCCAGCTCAGGCGTAAGATCCTGGATTGTAACTCCAAGCCATCCCCTGGTCACCTTGCCCTTCTTCAGAAGTTGTTCCATCACCAGCCGGACCATATTGCTTGGTACCGCAAATCCAATCCCCTGATAGCCCCCGCTTCTTGAAAATATTGCGGTATTGATACCAACAAGTTCCCCGTGGACATTAACAAGTGGCCCTCCGGAGTTCCCGGGATTAATTGCAGCATCAGTCTGGATGAAATCCTCGTAGTCTGCGATGCCTACATTAGCCCTTCCAACGGCGCTTACGATTCCCATCGTTACCGTATTACTCAGCCCAAAGGGGTTCCCGATAGCAAGCACAAACTCACCGACCTTAAGGTTATCCGAGTTGCCCCATGGTATCGTTGGAAGATTCTTATCGTTAATCTTGATCAGGGCTATATCCGTCTTGGGGTCCACCCCTACAATCTTTGCCTTAAAAACCCTCCTGTCGTAAAGTGTAACCTTAATCTCATCAGCATGTTCGATCACGTGGTTGTTGGTCACTATATATCCGTCATCAGAGACAACAACACCGGAGCCGAGACTCTGTTCCTTCCATTTCCTCGGAGACTTGTGAAAGGGATTGAAAAAATCAAAAAAGGAATCGTCAAGGAAAGACGGGGCTTCCCTCTTGACGGTCTTTGTTGTTGAAATATTTATTACAGCAGGTGATACAACGTCCACAACCTCGGAAAAGGCCTTGCTTGTGTCACCAACCCTTTTTGAGATATCAGGGGGTGAATAGTAAGTTCTTTTCGGTGGGCTTACCCGCTCACTTATAATATAATAGGTAATCCCTCCAAGGAAGAAACCTATAAATAAAACTAATAGACATAGCAGTATCTTCTTTTTCATAAGTTTTATTATAATAATCAGTATAATATAATTGCAAAAATAAGCACCCCGGCTTTCCTGCTTTAGCCTCAACTTCAGATAAAAAGGCACTTCAAACAGAAGACAGGGGGCCTATTTGCCGAGGTTAGGGAAGAGGCTATACCTAACCCCAAAACACGGAGTGGTATCGTGAACTACCCTGCGGCAGAGACAGCAGGGCGTCTGAAAATTGTATCTTTATTTTCGGTGTCATTCCCGCTTGTCGGGAATCCTTCGACTTGTTAGGGCTCACAAGAAAGATTCCGGACAAGCCGGAATGACAGAAATATGGAACTGCCGCAGAGACCGCAGGGTGTTATATTTATAAAGACATTGCTGTCGGTCCCCTCCATGAACCGCGGTTCATGGGGGGGACTGACAGCTTGATTTCAAGGAGAGATAATAGATGTCCCGAATATTGAATTTCAGCGCCGGACCGGCCATGCTGCCGGGAGAGGTTTTGGAAAGGGCTGCTTCCGAGTTGCTCGACTGGCAGGAAAGCGGGATGTCCGTAATGGAAATGAGTCACAGGAGCAAGGAGTTTACATCCATCGCCGAAAAGGCGGAAGCCGACCTCAGGGAGATCCTTGCCGTTCCCGGGAACTATAGAGTAATGTTCTTACAGGGTGGGGCCTCCAGCCAATTTGCCATGGTGCCCCTGAACCTGTTAAAGGAACGGACCTCTGCCGACTACATCAACACCGGGTACTGGTCCAAAAAGGCAATTGCAGAGGCAAAACGGTTCTGTGAAGTAAATATTGCCGCGTCAAGTGAACCGTCCAATTTCACAACCATCCCCCCTCGCACTGAATGGTCCCTGAACCCTGACGCAGCTTATGTCCATTTCACGCCTAACGAGACAATAGGGGGAGTTGAGTTCCACCACGTCCCGGACGTAGGCGATGTCCCTCTCGTTGCAGATATGTCCTCGACGATTCTCTCCCGTCCCATCGATGTCTCCGGATTCGGTGTAATATATGCGGGAGCCCAGAAGAATATTGGACCGGCAGGTCTGACCATCGTAATTATCAGGGATGACCTCATAGGTCACGAGAGACCCGGCATCCCCACGATGTTCTCTTACAAGACACACGCCGGGGCAAAATCCATGTACAATACGCCTCCGACATACAGCTGGTATATAGCGGGTCTTGTGTTTGAATGGATCAAGGACAAGGGCGGGCTTGAAAAGATGGCCGGAATCAATAAAGGCAAGGCTGAAAAGCTGTACGGTTTCATTGACGGTTCCGGTTTTTACAGCAATCCGGTTGAACCCTCATGCCGCTCCTGGATGAATGTGCCGTTCACCCTTGCCGATCCCGGCCTTGACGGGAAATTCCTTGACGGGGCAAGGGAAGCAGGGCTTGTAAACCTTAAAGGGCACAGGTCTGTCGGGGGTATGCGTGCAAGCATTTATAATGCCATGCCGGAAGAGGGCGTGGATGCCCTGATCTCCTTTATGGCGGACTTTGAAGAAAAAACTCTTAGCTGATGAGCATGTTGCACAACAGGCTCTGATAAACCCTGCATGTGAACTACCCTGCGGCAGAGACCGCAGGGCGTCTGAAAATTGTATGTTTATTTTCGGTGTCATTCCCGCTTGTCCGGGAATCCTTCGACTTGTTCGGGATACTTCATGGAAGAACGATTCCGGACAAGCCGGAATGACGGAAAACGGTCATTTGTCATTCCCGCAATCCCGAACGCATTCGGGACGGGAATCCTTCTCGAAGAACGATTCCGGACAAGCCGGAATGACGGAAATATGGAATGACGGATATTTGTAACTGCGGCAGAGACCGCAGGGCGTTATATTTATTGTAAATTCTGAAGAGGAGGAGATGGAAGAATGAAGGTTCTCGTCAGTGACAATATATCGATCAAGGGTATAGAACTCATGAAGAAGGCGGGACTTGATGTGGATCTAAGGACCGGCATGTCACCTGAAGAACTCAAATCCTGCATCGGGGACTACCACGGCCTCATAATAAGAAGCGCCACAAAGGTCACTGCAGATGTCATAGACGCCGCAATCAACCTGAAGGTTATCGGGCGCGCCGGCTCAGGGCTTGACAACGTCGACAGGAAAGCAGCAACCAAAAAGGGTATTGTTGTGATGAACACACCGGGGGAAAACACAATAACCGCAGCAGAACATGCGATAGCAATGATGTTTGCAATAGCAAGGAATATCCCTCAGGCCACACAGTCTATGAAGGAGGGCAGGTGGGAGAAGAAGAAATTCATGGGGGTTGAACTCTTCAACAAAACACTTGGTATACTCGGCCTCGGGAACATCGGCGCCCAGGTAGCAAAGCGCGCACAGGGACTCTGGATGAATGTAATATGCCGCGATCCTTTCCTGAGCGACGAGAGGGCCGGCGAGCTTGCCGTAGAGAAGGTAACCATCGAGGACCTTTTCAAAAGGTCCGATTTTATAACCGTTCATACCCCTCTTACGCCGGAAACAAGAAACCTCATCCGCAAAGAGACCATTCAGATAATGAAGAACGGGGTCAGGATAATCAACTGTGCCCGTGGAGGGATCATCAATGAAAGAGATCTCCATGATGCCATCCTTTCTGGGAAAGTGGCAGGGGCAGCCCTGGATGTCTATGAAAAGGAACCACCTGCGGACCTGTCTCTCATAAAACTGGACAGGGTTGTCTGCACCCCCCATCTTGGTGCTTCAACCGCCGAGGCACAGGAAAACGTAGCCACTGCTGTGGCGGAACAGATAATCGACTATCTCATCGGCGGGGTAATCAGGAACGCCGTCAACTTCCCCTCCATACCTGCTGAACGCCTGCCCCTGCTTATGCCGTATATAAAACTTGCTGAACTCCTGGGAAGTTTTACCGCACAGATATATGAAGGGGGCATTTCAGAAATAACCCTTGAGTTCAGGGGTGAGGCTGAAGATATAGATACAAAACCCGTTACCATTGCAGCCGTTAAAGGTCTTTTGACACCCATACTGCTTGAAACCGTTAACTTCGTTAATGCCCCGCTCATTGCACAGGAAAGGGGCATTGAAGTGAAGGTTACAAAGACCCCGGACTCGATGGATTACCATAACATGCTTGTCATGAGGGTAAGGGCAAACGGGAAGGAAAGCGCTATCTACGGCACCCTTTACGGCAAAAAAGACCCGCGGATTATCCGGATTGATAACTTCCCCGTAGAGATCATACCTGAAGGGACCATGCTCTTTATATACAATAATGACCAGCCCGGCGTGATCGGGAACATCGGGACAATACTCGGCAGGAACAACATAAACATTGCAAGGATGCATTTCGGGAGAGAATCATCCGGGGGAATGGCCATATCCGTAGTAAATGTCGATTCGGATATAACCGATGAGACATTGAACGAAATCGGGGGTCTTCCAAATATCCTCTCTGTAAAAGTTATCAAACTCTAAAATGGAACTCGGATTACACGGGGGTATAGGTCCAACAGGTAAGGAACCACAGGGCGTGGTTTCCGGCCGGCATCCCCGTAACTCACAGGAGGTTTAGTAATGGCTAAGGTTGTAGTAGTAGTCGGTGCACAGTGGGGTGATGAAGGCAAGGGAAAAATCGTTGATTCCCTTACTGAAAAGGCGGACATTGTCGTACGGTATCAGGGTGGCCACAATGCAGGCCATACGGTGGTAATCAACGATGAAATGTTTATTCTTCATCTCATCCCGTCGGGGAGCCTCCACCAGGATAAACTCTGTCTTATCGGAAACGGAGTGGTGATCAACCCAAAGGCCCTTATTGATGAAATGAACGGCCTTAAAGAGAGGGGGATTGTCCTTGATGGAAACCTGAAGGTGAGCAAAAACGCCCATGTCATCATGCCATATCACATTGCGATCGAAGCTGTTAAAGAAGCCCGTAAGGGTGACAAAAAGATCGGCACTACCGGCAGGGGGATAGGTCCCGCCTACGTTGACAAGTTCGCAAGATCCGGAATCAGAATGATCGACCTCCTATATCCTGAGGTTTTGAAGGAGAAAATTGAAGCAAACCTCGATGACATCAATTTTATCCTCTCCAATCTATACAATGCCGGAACCTTTACCACAAATGAAATCTACAACGAATATATGATCTATGCGGAACAGCTCAGGGATTATATCGAGGATACGGATATCATTCTGAACAGGGCCATCGAAGAGGGCAAAAATGTACTTTTTGAGGGGGCACAGGGAACCCTCCTTGATATCGACCACGGGACGTATCCCTATGTTACCTCTTCCTCTGCAGTTGCAGGCGGTGTATGTACCGGCACCGGTATAGGACCAACCAGGATCGATACGGTGCTTGGTGTTGTAAAGGCTTATACCACAAGGGTAGGCAGCGGGCCCTTTCCTACGGAAATCCATGATGAGCTTGGCGCTCACATTCAGAAAAAGGGCGGCGAGTTCGGCGCCACTACCGGCAGGCCGCGGCGTTGCGGGTGGCTTGACCTCATAGCCCTAAGGCATGCCGTAAGGATAAACGGTCTCGGAGGACTTATAATAACCAAACTGGACATACTTGACGGCCTTGATAAGATCAGGCTATGTACAGCCTATCGATATAAAAACTCTCTTTATACAGACTTCCCAAAGGAGCTTGAAGTGCTCGAAAAATGCACCCCCGTTTACGAAGAGACAGATGGATGGAAGGAATCCACAGCCGGTGTCAGGGACTACAACGACCTCCCTGAAAACGCAAAGAGATACCTGAGTTTAATCGAAGAGCGGCTTGGCACGGGGATTGATATCATCTCTACAGGCCAGAAGCGTAATGATATAATTATCCTCAAGGATCACTTCGACTGATGTCCAAGAGGCAGCATAAACGCTATACAAAGCGTCTGGAGACCGAGTTCAGCACAGGGGGGATGACCTGCAGGGGGATATCCTCGGACCTTTCCGTCCATGGACTCTTTATAAGGACACAGCACGGGTTTGTCCCTGGCTCCGAGATTTCCATCAGGCTCTACTTACCGGACGGGAGGGTATCAAATTTGAAAGGGATTGTCAGGAGAACGGTAAAGACCCCCATAAGCTTTATCAAGAACGGAATGGGGGTCGCGATCATCTCTTCAGACAGTTCATACCGGGATTTTATTCATACGGAGCTGATCGGAGACGAACAGGTGAGAGAGAGGCCGGACAGGTCGCCCAATGCAAAACCGTTAAACACGGCTGCTTCCCCAGGAAATCATGAATACAGGATTATCAGATGTCCTGCCTGCCTTGTGAAAAACAAGGTTAAGGCATCAAAACTGTCACTTAACCCTAAATGCGGGAAATGTGGCGACTCGTTAACCTGATCTTTCCATCTATGTGCCCTTCATGCAACAGACCTACAGACAACCTCAGGTTTGCACCTCTCTGTAAAAACTGCTGGGAAGGCATGAAAACGGATTCATCAAAAAGGAGATGTCTACAATGCGGAATAAACCTCCAGGTGGACTACTCCTTCACATGTATAAGCTGTATAAAGGAAAAGCCCTTTTATGACAGGCTATTCGTCTTCGGCGATTATGACGGGCCTCTCAGAGAGGCGGTTAACCTACTCAAGTTTCATAAGGTAAAGAGGCTTTCAAGCCCTCTCGGCGGACTCATGGCCCCAATGGATATTCCCCGTCAGGCAACTCTTGTTCCTGTCCCCCTGAGTAAAAAAAGACTCATTCAGAGGGGGTTTAACCAGAGCCTGCTGCTTGCAAGGGAAATATCGGGAAGGCGCTTGCTCCCCCTCGAAAGCGGCCTCTTATTCAAGACCTCCGATACCCCTCCTCAGAGCCGGATGCCAAGAAAGGAACGCCTCAGGAACCAAAAGGGTGCCTTCACGGTTAATAGCGGATTCGTGGGGGATCTTCCCGAAAGGATAGTCCTCGTTGACGACGTGATGACCACAGGTGCTACCCTTAATGAATGCGCACGCGTTCTGAAGAAACGTGGGGTATCAGAGGTATACGGAGCCGTACTGGCAAGGTCAAAGGCTGAGCCCTGAATATGCCCGTTGTTTCATCTAAAAATACGGCTCTTTCGTGTTTTAGTTGAAGACAGGCTTAAAATTCAACTTAACATTAAGCACAATGTCATCACGACTTGTAATGCCATTCCGATACAGTGTCATTCCGGCTTGTCCGGAATCGTTCTTTAGGAAGGATTTCCGTCCCGAATGCGTTCGGGATTGCGGAAATGACAAATAACCGTAGTTGTCGTTATTCCGTCATTCCGGCTTGTCCGGAATCGTTCTTTAGGAAGGTGGTTCCATGCCGGATAAACGTTTTGCAGTGTATATTATGGCTAATGCCAGGCCAACTCTTTATGTAGGAATAACAAACAACCTCATAAGAAGAGTCTATGAACATAAAAACAATCTTAACCCACGCAGCTTTACAGCAAAATATCATCTTCACAGACTCGTATATTACGAGTTGTGTGAGAATAGCTTCAGCGCTATAATCAGGGAAAAGCAGATAAAAAATATGAGTAGACAGGGAAAGATAGAACTTATTAGACAAAGCAATCCGACATTTAGCGATTTATACGAGAACATTGCAGAAGCGATTCCGGACAAGCCGGAATGACAGGACAAGCCGGAATGAAGGACTGATCAAGTGTTTTCAACTTTTTTACGAATGAACCAAAAATACTGAGTTACGAGACGCAGTCTATTCGCCTTGCCAAGCCTGAAACAATATTCCGAGAGTTTTCGGGACGCATGGTTCAGAGCCTGCCCTGAATTTATTTCAGGGGTGACAAGTCATGGTTTGAGGATTCGAGGATCAGGCACTTGCATTTTTTTATAGAAAATGTTTTAATAATTGGAGTTATCAAATGACTGGTATAACTTCTGCATCTGTGAACTACCTTGCGGCAGAGACCGCAGGGCGTCTGAAAATTGTATGTTTATTTTAGGTGTCATTCCCGCTTGTCGGGAATCCTTCGTCTCGTTCGGCATCACAAAAAAGATTCCGGACAAGCCGGAATGACAGAAATCAATGACGGAATGACAGAAATCAATGACGGAATGACAGAAATCAATGACGGAAATATGGAACTGCGGCTGAGACCGCAGGGTGTTATATTTATTATAAAAAGGAATTGAATGAAGGCAAAGAGGAAACTCAAGAGGGAATTGACAAAAGAGGAAAGGATGAACATGCCCCTCTATCCCATCGGCGTTGTGGCGGAACTTATAGGCACAACGGACCAGACCCTCCGGCTCTATGAAAAACACGGACTTATCAAGCCGGCCAGGAGAAACAAGAACAGGTATTATTCAGAAAACGACATCAAGTGGCTACGATGCCTGAGGGACCTTATACACGTCAAGAAAATCAGCATAGAGGGGATCAAAAAACTCCTCGAGTATGCACCATGCTGGGAAATAACATCCTGCGCTGAAGACAGGCGTGAGCACTGTTCTGCTTATATCGACAAGAGCAAGCCGTGCTGGGAGTTAAACAAACAGATCTGCAACCGTGAATCAGGCAAGATCTGTGAGGACTGCATCGTCTTTATATCAAAGAAAAAGAAAACAAACAGTGAAGCTCGCCGACCAAAGGTCGGGGCTTCCGAGTAAGGAATATTGACAGTCTCGTAAAAAATCAGAAATACCCTATTCTGTCATTCTGAATCCCGAATCAAGTTCGGGAAATCTATATAAATCAAGAAGTTATGAGACCCTGAAACAAGTTCAGGGTGACAATCAGGAC
>BDTA01000099.1 GCA_002897935.1 bacterium BMS3Abin08 | reverse complement strand
GATATTATTGTAGAGGAATTTTCCCCGGCTATTCCAACCTTTTTACCTTTTCTTACAGATAAACCCATTGTTTTGCAGGTGCAGGGATACACCGGGAAGCTTTATTTCAACAAATACAATCTCTTTTTTGCCTCGGCCCTAAATCTGATGGAACAATTAAGGCCTAAATTTTACAGAAATCTGATTTTTGTTAGTCCAGATACGTCTAAGAAATTTGTATTAAGAAAAGACTCATATGTTAAATTTATTTCTAATGGGATTTCTTCAGACTTATTAAAACTATCTCCTTCTGAAGGTGACTACCTTCTGTATCTTGGGAGAATAGATATCTATGGGAAGGGGCTTGATATTCTGTTAAAGGCTTTTGAGGAATTCTATAAGTCTTTTCCAGATATAAGACTTGTAATAGCAGGTGATGGAAGAGATATGGATGAATTTAATTCTATGCTAATGGATTTGCCCGAGGATGTGAGAGGGAAAGTAGAACTATTAGGCTGGGTATCTGGCGAAAGGAAGGCAAAGATTATAAGTAATGCGCTATTTGTTGTGTTTCCTTCGAGACATGAGGTGCAGTCAATAAGTACTCTTGAGGCTATGGCATGTGCTAAGGCCGTTATAGCAAGCGATCTTGCCGGGTTTAACTTTGTGACTGATAATAGAGCCGGAATATCTTTTAAGACAGGGGATGCTGCATCTCTTGCTCATGCCATGAGAAATTGTATCATGAGCAACGAACGAAATGAGATGGGAAAGAGGGGAAGGGAGTGGGTTAAGGATTTTACATGGGACAGGATAGCTTTGAAGTATGAGGGATTTCTTGAGGATGTAATACTGTCCTGGAAGCAGAAATGCAATTTCATGAACAGCAAAAAGGCTTAAAACGGGTTCCATTGTTTTTAAACCTCCGGTTTCACTGTTGTCATCAGCATAGCCCATCCCGGCCAAAGTCGGTAGCTGTTGACCTGTGGAATGGTATATTATTATTTTTTCAGGATATTCATAATCTTGCATTTTAAAGTGTACAAGGGATTTGCCAGGTCTGTCTTAAGCAAACCCGATGCAATGACCGAGTAATAAATAAGTTTATTCTTAATTGTGGAATGCTGTGAGAAAAACTTTTTGAATTCAACTATGGCCTCATCGAAGCTTCCAAGTCTAAGCATAAGCATTGCTCTATTGTATGGCAGGTATGTAAGAAACTCTCTCCTGAGGTCCTCCCAGTGTTTTCCAAGGAAGTCCTGGTCAAAATGAAGGCCAAGATGCAGGAATTTGTCTTTGTTTAGTGAGCGAAAATCACGAAGGAAGTTTATACCTGCATCGAAGAGTGATTCCGGATCGGTGTTAAGACTTGAGGAGAGTGGATACCTCCTCCAATAGCCGAGACAATGAGGTACGGCTATGAAATTCCCTTCTATAGAAAGTCTTGTCCATGTTGGGAAGTCCTGGAACAATCCCCTGGCATGTTGAAAGCCCCCGATATCCTGCAGGGTGTCCCTTCTGACCATAACAGTCGAGGTGGCTAAGAAATTGTGTCTGTTATATAGGAGTTCATGCAGGGCCGCACCTGCCGGGTTGTTATTTGCAATAGAGGGATCTTTTGGCAGCCCCATATAACTGATCTGCCTTTTCTTGTGGTCGATGACAGAGCATTCCCCGTAACTTAAGACCACATCTTCCTCATCAAAAGCTTCGACCTGAAGTCGGAGTTTATTCCTGGTCCATAAATCGTCATGATCGAGCATTGCTATTATTTTGCCTCTGCTATAAGAGAGTGCCTTATTGTAACTATAGGACAGCCTTTGCAATCCGGTACGTTCCTGACGGAAGTACCTTATCCTGCCGTCTCCCGTCTTTTTGATTATACCGGCGGTGTCATCGGTCGAGCCATCATCGACTATAATCCATTCCCAGTCTTGAAATGTCTGATTCAATACTGAAGATATTGTGTCTCTGATGTAGTCCCGTGAGTTATAGGCTGTAGTTAAAATACTGACAATGGGCATTTACCTTCCAGGCTAAAAAGATATTCCCAAATCCAGCGGTAAGTGATGTTAAGAAGGAGAATGACAGTATCTTCAGTCATTCTCGACGGGCATCCGGCCCGTCTCCGAGGGAATTTTGCGATTCACCCTCCCGGTGAATCTTATACAAAATTCAAATCCCTTCAGATACTCTCATTCTCCTCCTTCATCTCTACCTGCCTCTTCTTATCGCTGGATCCGGGATATTGATTATTAACCGAATTCATAAGTCAGGCGTTTATTGTATAATTTTAACATGAAGAAGGTAGTATTTTTTATAGGCACGCTTAACCCCGGTGGAGCAGAGACAAAGCTGATACGGTATATACTCCCTTATTTTTCCAGGAAAAAAGACATGAAACCCATGCTGCTGGTTCTCAGAGACGAAGGCTCACTGACCGGTTCGGTCCCTGAAGGTGTAGAGGTTTTCTGTGTTAATGAGAAGATTACTACAGGGTTACATGCTTCTGTTTTTAGAACCCGAAGGATTCTTAAGAAGATAAGACCCGATGTCGTTGTAAGCTTCATGTGGTATCCTGCGGTAATATCATATCTGGTACGTCGGGCGGGTTTTATCCCTTTTAGACATATAGTGCACGAGACAGTGAATATGACGGAACATCTTAACGATGTATTCAGACAGGGAAGATTCAACCCGTTAAAACTGTTCCTTATAAGAAGTGCGTATGCCGATGCTGATATAGTTGCGACGGTCTCCAAAGGGGTACAAAATGATCTGATCGAGAA
>BDTA01000098.1 GCA_002897935.1 bacterium BMS3Abin08 | reverse complement strand
TTAAGGTCCCTGGAAGACCACCAGGTTGATAGGCTGGAGGTGTAAGCACAGTAATGTGTTCAGCTTACCAGTACTAATAGACCGTGCGGCTTGACCTGCTCCTTTCTCTTTCCCTTCTGCCTTTTCTACCAGCTCCCTCCTGTTGTCGAAAACAAAAAAACTTGCCAAAGACAAAAAAATCCGCTACAATGTAAAAAGGGATAGAAATCCCTTTTTATTTTTGTGTTGACACGAGGTGTATAGATGAGAGAGAAAGATATTTTTGAGGAGATAATAAATCTTGGAAAAAGCAGAGGTGTTCTTACCTATGATGAGATAAATGATGCCCTGCCCTCCGAGTACTTCTCACCCGATGAGTTGGAAGACCTTATGGACCTGCTCCAGGACATGGGCGTAAGGGTTGTTGATGAAAACCATACGGATATCGAGGAAGCCGAAGAAGTCGAGGAGTATGAAAAGACGGAGGATCTGGTTCAGGCATATTTTCACTCGATGGGTGACATATCAATTCTGACTAAAGATGAAGAGACGGATCTGGCAAAGAACCTCGAACAAGGAAGGTTCATTATAAGGGATATTATTACGGCCTTCCCGATTTACAGGAAGTTCGAGATAAGCCTTGACGGCGAAGATGAGACAATGACCGAGGATGAACGGGCCGATGAGGTGTTGCGTTTAACTGTGGAGCACGTTGAAGAAGTAAGCAGATACCTCAGGAGCATAGACAGAAAGATTGCTCGCTATGGAGGGCTGAAGGGGCTAAGGGCAAAGATAACCGAGAAGAAGAAAAACGGGAAGAATATACTAAAGCTTCAGTCCCTCTATAAGGAGTCAAGGGAAGAATACAAGCGGATTGAGTCTGAACTGGGAATCAAGATAGAGGAGTTCAGAAAGGCTTGGGACAGGATTTCAAAGGCCCAACTCCTTGTAACAACGGCAAAAAATGAACTGATTACGAGGAATCTCCGTTTGGTCGTCAATATTGCCAAGAACTATGTAGGCCGTGGACTGCCCCTGTTGGACCTCATACAGGAAGGTAATATCGGCCTCATGAAGGCCGTTGACAAGTTCAAGTACCAGAAGGGTTTCAAGTTCAGTACATATGCGACATGGTGGATCAGACAGGCTATTACAAGGGCATTGATTGATCAGACCAAGACCATCAGGGTTCCCGTGCATATGATGGAGTTCTATAACAGGGTAACAAAGGCGACACGTGAACTGACACAGAGGCTGGGCAGGGAACCCTCAAACGAGGAGATTGCAAAAAAACTGGAAGTGCCTGCCAGAAAGGTAGAGGAGGTGTTCCGGGCCATACAGGATCCGATTGCCCTCCAGACACCCGTGGGTGATGAAGATACCGAGCTTGAGGATTTTATTGGTGACAAGAACAGCCCTTCGCCGTTTTTTGATGCCGAGCTGACGGAGTCATCAGAACATATTCAAAGGGTCTTAAGGACTCTGACGCCTAAGGAAGAGAAGGTTATAAGGATGCGTTTCGGTATCGGGGTCGACAGAGACCATACCCTCGAGGAAGTAGGAAGACACCTCTCTATCACCAGGGAAAGGGTGCGCCAGATAGAGGCCAAGGCCCTCAGGAAACTCAAACACCCCAGCAGGATGAGGGCGCTCAAGATCCTGACCTCTTAAGATGTGGGTTGAGGTAATGGATGCACTGTCATAATATGTTGTAGTATTGAAGTATAACCCACCCCTGTCAAATCCCCCTAATCCCTTCTGCTGAAGGGGAGATTGCCGGAGATCTCTTTTTCCATGGCGACATTTCCTGCTTAAGAAATTCCGGATACTTATGAACCTCTCGGTAAGTGCTTATTTCGGGCGGAGATGATAATATTAAAGGCACGGGATTAACAGCCTTTACCGGACAGTTGTGTCCGGATATAAGGACAATATGACGGATGATATCGGGATAGGTTATTTCAGGTCCATCGGGAAGAGGTTAAGGGAAAAGATCCCCGGGCTGAGATTTTCTTCAACAGTTCAGGAACCCCTTGAGAGGGGGGCTTCAGGGGATAAGACATACCGGATGGACAGGGTGTCGGAGGATATAATCCTCGAGGCGCTGTATAATACGGGGCATCCACTTACCATTGTCTCTGAAGAGGCGGGGATGATCGAGATAAAGGGTGGAGGTTTACGGGTGCTCGTTGATCCCGTTGACGGGAGTAAGAATGCTGTTACCGGAATACCGATGTTCTGTGCATCGATGGCTTTGGTTGACGGTGACAGGGTGAGCGGACTTAAAATGTCTTACATTATAAATGTCCTGACAGGGGACGAGTACTGGGCGGTTAGAGGGGAAGGTTCGTTCTGTAACGGCAGAAGGTTGAGAACACAGGGGGATGATGTCATGCGTGTCGTGCTCTATGAAACACAGAACCCGGGGCGGGATGTGCCGGTAATTCTTCCCCTCATTTCATCTGCAAACAGAACGAGGTGCTTTGGGTCCACCGCTCTTGACCTGTGTTTTGTTGCCTTTGGTGCGGCCAGTGTTTATGTTAACCCCGCACCTGCAAGGAGTTTTGACTTTGCCGGTGGTTTGCTGATTGTTGAGGAGGCCGGCGGGGTTGTTACGGATATTGAAGGAAACTCCATTGAGGATGTGGAACTCTCGATGAAAAGGGTCTCACCGCTACTTGTCTCGGCAAACGGGAGGCTTCATGGAAAGGCCCTTGAGAGGTTATCCGGGGGTCGATGATATGGATGAGTTGGTCAGACAGCTAAGGGAGTTAAATACAAACTTCAGGAGGTTTCTCGATCAGTTCCGCCCCGTTGTTGATCTATCCGTTCTGGATAGATACGTCGCCTTCAAGGTTTTCCCGAGGGGAGACCAACTCATGATCGAGGGAATAGATGCGCCTGACCCGGTTACCTTTGATGAACTCAAGGGGATCGATGAGGTAGTAACCCTCCTGAAGAGGAACACGATGCAGTTTTTAAGGGGGCTTCCCTGTAACGATGTCCTGATATACGGCCCCCGTGGCACAGGCAAGTCGTCTGCCGTCAAGGCGGTGCTTAATAAATACAGGGACGAAGGGCTCAGGATGATCGAGGTGGACAGGGCTGCCCTGTTACGGCTCCATGAAATCCTGGGTCTGATAAGGGGCCGGAAAGAGCATTTTATAGTATTCTGCGATGACCTCACTTTCCATGAAGAAGAGAATGCCTATATAAGGTTGAAGGCCGTGCTTGAGGGAGGCCTTGAGACGAGGGCTGACAATCTCCTCATCTATGCAACGTCAAACAGGAGACATCTGATGCCTGAACGTGTTTCTGATAACACAGCCGTTTATTCCGATGGAGAGCTTCATCCTTCAGAGTCTGTTGAGGAGAGGGTTTCATTGAGTGACCGGTTTGGTTTGCGTATCGGGCTCGTCCAGTTTGATGTGAATGTGTATCTGGACATAGTACGCAACTATGTGAGGCTGAGGAAGATAGAGGTCGGGGATAATGAGCTGCTGCGTAAGAGGGCGCTTCAATGGGCAACCTCACATGGAAGCTTCTCAGGAAGAACAGCCCGGCAGTTCGCAGACGACCTTGAGGGAAGAGAGAGACTGGGCCCGGGTGATGTTTAGGCTGCCTTCTTCTCTTTTGAGAGGAACCTGACCTCCCCCGTATATATCGGGATCATGAATTTCAGAAACATGGTATAGATCAAGGCCCCTACTGCCCAGATTCCTATGGTAATGAACTTTTCAAGGTGCACGGGTGTGTATTCGTAAATCTCGCCAAGGGTTCCAGGTACGAAACCCGGTATTACAAGCCCCATCCCCTTTTCAATATAAACACCTGCGATAACGAGCACGCATGCAAGATTGAGGCTGAAGAACTGCTTCCTTGTGGAAGGAAGCAGAAAGAGTATGAAGGCGGTTACGTTAAATATCAGGGCCGTCCAGCTCCATGGCACGAGGTTCGTGTGGCCGTTTAACCCGAAGTAGAGGTATTTCATGGGGGCAAGATGAATGCTCTGGGAGTAGAACTCCTTAAAGAACTCCGCTGCAAAGAGGAACAGGTTGACACCCATTGCATATGCAACCATTTCCGCAATCTTGAAGATTGCCCTGTTGTCTATCTCTATCTTCGGGTAGATCTTGCGGACTATCTGGAAGATTATCAGCATCAATGCCGGCCCGGAACACAGGGCGGAGGCGATGAACCTTGGTGCAAGCACTGCTGCATTCCAGAAGGGACGGGAGGATAGTCCGTTGTAAAGGAAGGCAGTAACCGTATGAATGCTGATCGCCCAGGGAATCGAAATGATAATCAACGGCTTGATGATCTGTACGTTGTATTCCTTGTTGTGTGCGATCATGTAAAGTCCGTAGAAGGGTATAAAGAGGTTTAAGACCAGGTATCCGTTCAATACGAGCACATCCCAGGCAAGTAGAGAAGAGGGGAAGTGCATCTTTCCAATCACCGGCAGTAAGTGCCATACCCGCTCAGGCCTGCCGAGGTCGACAAGGATAAAGAGTATGCTCATTATGATTGCAGTGGCTGCCAACAGTTCACCAAAGAGGACGATCTCCTTGATGGGTTTAAAGTTATATACATAGGCAGGGATAACGAGATAGACAGCCGCCGCTGCCACGCCGACGAGGAAGGTGAAGTTCGAGATGTAAAATCCCCACGAGACCTGATCACGCATGGCGGTAAGGATCATGCCATAGTTCAATTGTTTAATGTAGGAGTAAATCCCGAGAAGTATAAAAAAGGAGAGAAACGCGATCCAGGCATAATACCACTTGTTTCCTTTGAGAATCAGTTTTACCACCTTGAAAAAATTAATGAAAGGATATAGAATGCTCATATACGGTCTCCCTTTGTTATTCTCTAAGTTGCAAAGAAATAGTAAAATTTCGGATTGGTGTTCAGCTCTTCCTTGAGTCTGAAAACCCTTTTATTTTCGATTATGTAACGTATTTCGCTGTCGGGATCAAGAAGGTTGCCGAACTTTCTTGCACCAACCGGGCATATCTCGACACATGCAGGATACCTCCCGGGATTACCCCTTGTCCTCTGTATGCAGAAGGTGCATTTTTCAACAATGCCTTTTGTCCGGGGCCTGTTACCGAGGTAGTGTGTCTCGGTGTTTATTTCTTCCCTGGCAATCCTTGGTTGACCCCAGTTGAAACGCCGGGCGCCGTAAGGACAGGCTGCCATACAATACCTGCAGCCGATACACCAGTTGTAGTCCACAACCACGATGCCGTCGGGCTCCTTCCAGGTGGCCTGGGTCGGACATACCTTTACACAGGGCGGTCTTTCACACTGCTGGCACTGAACGGGCATATAGAAGTAGCCCTTTTCAGGAACCTCCTCAGGATAGTAATACTTTTCAGACTCCTCGAGGTCGCTGACCCACTTCTCGCCCTCTTTGAATCTAAGGACGGTGATCCACTGGACCTGCGGATCTCTTGACTGGTTGTTCTCCCGTACGCAGGCATAAACGCATCTCCTGCAGCCGATACATCTTGATAAATCAAGCCCGTATCCGAAGAGTGTCCCCGGCAGCGCCTTGGTTGTCTTTATATTGAATTTCTTGTTGTATTTCTTGTAGTACTCCTTTTCGAGGTTTTTTATGATATTGCTTTTTTGGTTTTCATTCAACTCCAGGAAGTGCTTCTGGAAGAATGTTTCCCACACAGAGGCATCGGTGGTGCCGACAGGGATTGCAAGCGTTGCAAATCCTGCCGCTGTACCCTTCAGGAAGGTACGTCTGCTGAGTGATCTGTCCCTCTTTTTCATGTAACAAGCTCCTTATTGTATATCACCAAGTGGGTTCCTCGGAATTTCGCTGTCGGATGTAATGTTTCTGTATTTAAGATCGGACGGTTTGACCGGCGGCGGCATCGGTTTGAGCGGCCTGAATTTGGGCCAGTGAGGGTAGTGACACGTTACGCAGAGCCGGTAGACCTTCTTGCCGTTCCATTGCCCCGTCCTTTTGCCGTGAACTCCGGCCTTCCAGTCGCGGAAGATCGTGCCGTGGCACTGTCCACAGAGGTACTCTGATTCTTCAAAGGTGATGAGCTTTCCGCTGGCCAGCCTCAGCTTGTCACGGTCGTTGGGGTTATGACAGTCGAGACACCACCGTTGTTCCTTGGCATGGTTGAACCCTTTAGAGATCTTGGTGTGATAGGTTAGTTCCCTTCGCGTTGGGTTTGGCTTCATGTACGCATGGCACTGTGAGCAAGGGAAGATACCTTTGGAAAGGGGAGGAGGTGTGACGAAAAACTTTGGTCTGCCGTCTTTTGTCGTATCACCTGCAAAAGACAGGGAAGCCGTCATGAAAAATAAAATCAATGTCGCAAAGAACAGTTCTTTAATCCATTTCATTTGTAATTGCCCTCTGTTCTGTCTCTTTGTCCGGGGAAGTTGTTAGTCGGATCCCTTGTGTATTAGTATGACTACCACTATTCCCATGGCTAAAAACAGCATGAATAAAAATGCCGAAAAGTTTTTCCGGAAGCTCAGTTGCGAGGAGACCTTGTCCAGTGCTTTACTGATGACGTCCAGTTTTCTTGAGAACTCACCCGTGCGTTTCTTGACAAGTGAGACGTCGACGGTATGAAATATGGTCCTGAACTCGGCTTGTGTCCTGAAGAGGCGCTTGTCGATGTTATTCGTAATAACACCTTGCGCTTTAAGTGCGGTTATTTCTTTGTCAAGGTCACTCATCCTTTTCTCTGTAAGGAAAAGTGCCTGTTTCATGATTCTTGCTCTGTTGTATGAATGACACTGGGTGCATCTCACGGAATTGATAATATCTATATTAGCCTTCTGGATACTGTGCGAACCGTGACATGTTACACAGTTGGGTCCTCTGCGCTTGGCTTTCAAGGCCTTTCCATGGCCGCTTATGAGATAACTTTTCAGGATCCCTATATGGCATTTTCCGCACAGTTGAGGGACCTCATCGTATTTTGGTGTACCTATAAAACCGCTGTGTGGTGTGCTGCAGGAAATAGCTGAGTCATTGGGGTTTCCGCCGTGGCAGTCATGGCAGGAGACATTGTTCTTGTAATGGATACTCATCTTCCATTCCTGGGGAATCTTGAGGTAGTCCGGTTTCATCAACTTGGATGTGTGACATTCGATACAGACACCTTCCTTCACGATCGGTGCACCGGCCCATGGTTCATCGATAAACTGCTTTCTGAAAAGATCCCTGTAGCCCGCCTCTGCAACTGCAAGGGCGGAGAGCACAAGAAGGAGTGTAAAGACAAAGACAAGACGCTTCATTAAAACCTCCCCAGCATTGTCAGCAGGAACCACACAATCAATGTTGTAGCGAACAGGACCAACAGGAACGGCCTTTTCCAGATGTTCTTTTCCTTGTTGACGTCAAAGAAGGGCCAGAGCAGGAAAAGGACGATAATGACTACCTGTATGCTTATGCCGATGAACTTATTGGGAATAAGCCTAAGCAGCGTATAAGGAGCAAGGAAATACCACGGCGGCCTTATGAACTGTGGAGTGCTGAATGGATCAGCCTTTATATTTGCGTACTCCGGCAGGAAGAGCCCTTGAAAGAACGTTATTGCAAAAAAGACAACGGCGATATACAGCAGGATCATAAAGACGGCCTTCATGAAGAGGGAGGGATAAAAGGGGTATCCATCAGGATAAACGGGCCTTTTAAAGAGATGTGCTCCTTCCTGCGCAGGGTCCTGGGCACCCTCGGAGATCGAGGACAGGCCGGTGCGCCATACAACAAAGATGTGTATGATAACAACGGTAATAAGGAAGAGAGGAAGAAAGGCAACATGAAAGGCAAAGAATCTGTTCAGGGTTATCCCCGTGACATATTCGCCGCCTCTTATAAACTCCGTAACCTTACCGCCGACAAGGGGCATCACGGTAGGTATGGATGTAAGTATCGTTGTTGACCAGTAACTGAGTTGGTTCCATGGCAGGAGATACCCGGTTACGCAGAACAGGAGGATTATAAAAAACAGTAACCCCCCGGTCAACCAGTTGAGTTCACGCGGCTTCTTGTATGTTCCACGATAGAAGACAACGAGGATATGGATAAAGAGTGTTGCTACAAGGAGGTTGCTTCCCACGACATGAACAAGCCTGAAGAGCCATCCGAAATTTGCCTGGTTCATGATGAACTGAACGCTCTTGAATGCATAGTCGGGATGGGGTATGTAGTATGTAAGAAGGAAGATCCCGGTTATTAACTGGATGAAAAAGGCTGTAAACAGTACAAAACCGAGGGTGTTGGAATATCCCGAGTCTTTTGGTACGGTGAAATCAACCAGTTGGCTCCTCAGGATTTCCGAAAGTCCCGTTCGCTCTTCAACCCATGTATAGATTTTAGTAAGCATACCGTTTTTAGAAAACAAAAAATCCCTTTAAAGTTAACTTATAATAACGCTGTCTCCCTCTGTAGTGAGGGCAAAACGTGTTAATGGCCTGGGGGCAGGTCCGGATATTACCTTGCCGTCGATATCAAACTGGGCTGCGTGGCAAGGACATACGAGTCTGCTTCTGGACTTATCATAATCTACAAGACAGCCCAGATGTGTACATACCCTTGAGAGTGCAATGAATCCCTGCGAGGGACTATTAATGATTATCACGGGGTTGGAGTTTACAATTACATCTTTTGCTTCCCCCTCGGGGATTTCCGTCTTTTTGATGGTGAAAGGTTTTTTCTTGGCGAAAATGTTTGCAGGGGAAAGAAACTTATACGCAGGGTAAAGGAATGTGAACAGTGCGGCGAGACCAAGATATGAAAGCAGCGACTTCAGAAGACTACGCCTTGTCATTTAACCCCGGTACCTCTCTTTTTTTGTCTTTAATTTTTAGTTCAAAAAATGGAAATTTAATTATTTGCAGGTAATCATATCAAAGTGAGATCATGTTTGTCAACCTTGAAAGAGCAGTCTAAAGCGGCCGTTGTCCAGTCGTTTTTTTACCGCATTTCACTGTTTAACGGAAGACCCTGTTGAATATGTAGTCTATGTTTTTAAGAAATGGGTCCAGTTTGAAAATATCGTTGATTTCGGTATCTGAGAGGTATTCCCTTATTTCCTCATCTTCCCTCACGAGGGATTGAAAGTCCTTCCTCTCCTTCCAGCTCTGCATTGCGTTTTTCTGGACAAGGGCGTATGCCTCCTCCCTGGTAAGCCCCTTTTCCGTCAGAGCAAGGAGTACCCTCTGGGAGTTGTAGAGTCCGTGACTGAGCATCATGTTCTCCTTCATTCTCTCAGGATAAACATGGAGGTTTTCCATGATGCCTCTGAGCCGGCTCAGCATATAGTCTGCAAGGATGCTGCTGTCCGGGATTATTATCCTCTCCACGGAGGAGTGTGAGATGTCCCTTTCATGCCAGAGGGCGATGTTCTCCATCGAAGCAAAGGCGTTTGACCTCACAACCCTCGCCAGTCCGGAAAGGTTTTCAGAGCCTATCGGATTTCTCTTGTGGGGCATTGCAGATGAACCCTTCTGTCCACTGGAAAAGGGCTCCTCGGCTTCAAGCACCTCCGTCCTCTGGAGATGCCTGATCTCGACAGCTATTTTTTCTATGGATGCAGCTATAATGGCAAGAGTCGTCAGGTACTCTGCATGCCTGTCCCTCTGGACCACCTGGTTTGCCGCGGGTTCGGGCTCGAGGCCGAGTTTCCGGAGGACCTTCTCCTCTATAACGGTTGGAATATTTGAGAATGTTCCGACCGCTCCCGAGAGTTTTCCGACGGATATGACATCCCTTGCCCGTGTTGCCCTGTTGAGGTTCCTTTTCATTTCCTCGTGCCAAAGGGCGAATTTGAGTCCGAAGGTCATCGGTTCCGCATGCACACCATGGCTGCGGCCCATGCAGGGTGTTTCCTTGTAGGCAAATGCCTGTTTTCTTAATACCTCCATCAGGGCATCGATATCTTCGATGATAATATCCGCTGCATCGCGCATAAGCAGCGCAAGCGCCGTATCCAGGACGTCGGATGAAGTCAGGCCTTTATGGATAAAGCGTGATTCGGGTCCCACGCGTTCCGCCACAGAGGTGAGGAAGGCGATTACGTCATGTTTGACCGTTGTTTCTATTTCGCTGATCCTGTCTACATCAAACCCTGCCCGTTCCTTGATTTTCTTTAGTGCCTCTTCCGGGATCTCCCCGATCTCCGCCCATGCCTCACATGCGGCAATCTCTACTTCGAGCCATTTCCCGTATCTGTTTTCAAGAGTCCAGAGCCGTCCCATCCTCTCTCTTGTATAACGCTCGATCATCCTGCTACCTCCTCATATTTGTCTGTGTCCGGATAACCCCTGCAGCCGGAACCGGAAAGACCGTCAGGGGGAGAATCCTGTATTCTCGAAGCTTGCCGGGCCGTTGAAAAAGCGTTAACCGCCACCCCCCTGGATTTATTGCCGGGATGACAACTGCGGCACAGCCCGGAGCCCCTCGATGCCATAAGACTACCGCGTATTTCCATGAGCAGTATAACTCTGCCGGCAGGTTCGGGTGGTGGATTCGGTTTTAAAATTAACAGGTGTAGTATGCTATAATAGCGGAATAATCTGATTGTTTATTATATTTTATACGGGGGAATAATGTCCAGAAAATATGACGAGTTAAAGGCTGTTCTGTTCGTAGTTCTTCTCTTCTCCATCTCTGTTGTGCTGTCTCAGCAAGGCTGGGCTGATGAGGTTGTTGCCGGCCCTCTCACAACGTTGAAGAACAAGACCGTCTCCTTCTTCAGGCCACTTGAGGTCAAGGTCGGTTCTGTAAAAGACAACCGGGTGGTTCTGGATGCAGGACTTAAGGATGGCCTGAAGGCGGGGCTCAGGCTGAGGGTTTTCAGGAAGGGGGAGCCCTTTTTGCATCCCGTTACAAAGGAAGTCATCGGTTCCATTGAAGAGCCGGTCGGTGTCGTAGAGGTTACCGGGACCGGGGATCATGTTTCAGAGTGCAGGGTGATTTCCGGAAAGCCGGCGGCAGGCGACATTGCGAGGGTGAGCGCCTCAAAGGTGCGTCTCCTGTTTTATCAGGACGAAACCGTGGATTACTACCTCGGTGATGCATATTACAAGGAATTGAAGCGCACCAAGAGGTTTGAACTCGTCGATGCCCCGATTGAGAAGATGGATGTAAAGCAGTTGAAGGGATTGGCCGAAAAGGGCAGTGCCGGGGTGATCCTCATTCTGAGTTCCTCCGATGCCGGCAATGAGACGGTCCTTCATCAGAAACTGTTGTGGAGTGATGGGAGAGTAATTTCGGAGGACTCCGTTTCCATCCCGGAGGAGTACATGGCAACCCTGAAGACCGGCCTGGAGTTCCTTTCGGGGATGGAGGAAGAGCCGCTCTTGACTTACGAACTTCCCTTTGGTGCGGAACTGGTGGGCTCAGGTGATCTTGACGGAGACGGAAGACGTGAGATTCTGCTCTCTACAGGGGAAGGTCTCTATGTCTACAGCTATGATGTCGACCTTACATATCTCTATGAGCTTTCAGGAAAGTCAAACGAGACCGTAATATGGTTTGATGTTTACGATATCGACGGCGATGGCACCGACGAGGTGATCCTTGTCTCTATAACCGGAGACATGGGAGGGGATGCCTCTTCTGATGAGAGCGTCACGATTGCAACGGTGCCCGATGAGGTTAAATCCTATATATATAAAGTCAAAAAAGGAAGGTTTGTGCAACTGTGGAAAACGAAGGGGTTCTTGAGAGTCCTTGACGGTAAGCTGTTGTATCAGAAGTACTCCGGGGTTGATATCTTTTCCGGACCGGTCAGGGAGGTTAGCACCACCGGCGGCTTCAGGATAGGCAAGGTCTTTAAGGGGGTTGAGGGCGTGGGGATTTACGATTTTGCAGTGGCCGCTGTTGAACAGGGGAAGAAGGTCTATTTTGTTATGGATAAGGACGACCGCCTGAACCTGTATGAGGACGGGGTTGCGATCTGGCGGGATGTTGAAAGCATGGGGGGCTATATCAGGGAGTACCGGCTGGCGTCTTATTCCATCATGGTGGAGAGCGGGAAGTGGCACATAAACGACAGGATGACGAGATGGAAAAACCAGGTTCTGGTGGTCAGGAGGGTGCCGCTAGTGAAGAGGGCAAAAACGATTGGATATAAGAGTTCACAACTCCTCTCCTGCCGGTATGACGGTGGAATAGTAAAAGAGACGGTGCTTGTTAACGATATTCCCGGTAAGCTCCTGGATTACACTGTTTTTGATAATAAAATAGCTGTTGTGAGCAAGCCGGCGCTGGGGTTTAAAGCCGGGAATATACTTAAGGGGAGGAATCCCTTTGTAAAGGTCTTGCAGATATACTCATTAAAGGGCATTTGAGGGGGCTTGTATGTTCACAAGAATTCCAAGACATGTTGGTATAATAATGGATGGCAACGGAAGATGGGCACAACTGAGGGGACTTCCGAGGGTGGAGGGCCATAGCAGGGGCGCTGAAAGAACAAAGGATATCATAAGGGCCGCCAGCGAGGTCGGTGTGGAAGTGCTGACGCTTTATGCCTTCTCGCTGGAGAACTGGCAGAGACCCGAGGGTGAGGTGCTTTCCCTGATGGAACTCCTGAAACAGTACCTGATGGATGAGATTGCCGAACTGCTGAAGGAGGGGATTGGTTTTCGTGCCATTGGTGACAGGGAGAAACTCCCCCACGACGTCAGGGAAATTCTCCACAGTACCGAGGAACTGACTTCTTCCTGGAAGAACCTTCTCGTGGTGCTTGCCCTCAGTTATGGTGGGAGGGATGAGATCTTAAGGGCTATAAGGAAGGCGATCCTTTCGGGGATGGACGGCCATGACCTTGATGAGGCGAACTTTGAAATGTTTCTCGATACAACAGGGATGCCCCCGGTTGACCTTGTGATCAGAACGAGTGGTGAGAAAAGACTGAGCAACTTTCTTCTCTGGCAGTCTGCATATGCAGAGCTTTATTTTACGGATACCTTATGGCCTGATTTTACAAAAGAGGAGTTCCTCTACGCAATTCAGGATTTCCAGAGGAGAGAAAGGAGATTCGGGGCGGTGATGCCCTACTGAAAATGAAACGTAAGCGTGAGGTAGTCGCCCTTGTACTGCTTCCCCTTATTTACCTCTACATAGTTGAGCTCCCTCCCGTCTTTTTCTTTGTCCTCGTGCTCCTGGTTTCTTCCACTGCTCAGTGGGAGTTTTACTCCATGTACAGGGTTAAGGGGCTGTTTAAGGCCGTCGGGCTCCTTTCAGGGGGTCTGGTCGGCTATTTCTTTTACATGGGTCACCTGAATGGGGTTTTTTATGTTGTGGTAATCTTTTTCTGCCTTACGGTCTTGCTGAGACTTCTGAGTGTGGGGAAGGGACCTGAGGACGCATTGCTTGATATGTCGCCGGTCATAACGGGGTTCCTCTACATCCCGGTGCTGACCGGGTTCATGATTATGATAAGGGGGGTCGGCCCCGGGTGGGTCATATATGCCGGGGCAGTGGCCTGGGCCTCCGACAGTTGCGCTTATTATATAGGGAAGAGGTACGGGAGGAGAAAGCTCTATCCATCGGTAAGCCCCAACAAGACGGTTGCAGGTGTGGTTGGATCCGCCGGGGGTGGTGTTGTCTCAAGTGTACTGATAAAGGTTTTTTTACTGCATTCCATGAGTTTTGATCACGCATTTTTGCTCGGGTTGATCGTTGGGTCCGTAACTGTTCTGGGAGATCTTGCGGAGTCGATGTTCAAACGCGATTCCGGGGTCAAGGATTCAAGTCACCTGATACCGGGGCATGGCGGAGTCCTGGACAAGATAGACGGTATTGTCTTCGTTACCCCTGTTGTATATGTGTATCTGAAGCTTTTTTTGATCTAAGTGCGGTTTTTAAATAGAGTCTGGGTATAAAGTCGACCAGTTGCCGTTTTTTCCGTCATTCCGGCTTGTCCGGAATCGTTCTTTAAGTTTTTCAAGAAGGATTCCCGACGCGCTTCACTTGCGGGAATGACAAATACATGTAGTTGCCGTTTTTTCCGTCATTCCGGCTTGTCCGGAATCGTTCTTTAAGTTTTTCAAGAAGGATTCCCGACGCGCTTCACTTGCGGGAATGACAAGTACATGCAGTTGCCGTTTTTTCCGTCATTCCGGCTTGTCCGGAATCGTTCTTTAAGTTTTTCAAGAAGGATTCCCGACGCGCTTCACTTGCGGGAATGACAAGTACATGCAGTTGCCGTTTTTTCCGTCATTCC
>BDTA01000097.1 GCA_002897935.1 bacterium BMS3Abin08 | reverse complement strand
AGGAGTGCATGGGAGACAGGAGATCCCGGGATAGTCTTCATTGACAGGATCAACAGGGCAAACCCGACACCACAGATGGGGGAGATAGAGAGCACCAACCCCTGCGGTGAACAACCGCTGCTTCCATATGAGGCCTGTGTTCTGGGTTCACTGAATTTATCAAAATATGTTGTAAACTCCATAATGGAAGACGGCGGCGCCCCCCCGGTTATTAACTACAGCCTCCTCTCCGGGGATATCGAAACAGCCGTAAGATTCCTTGATGACTGCATTGACGTTAACAAGTATCCCCTCAGAGAGATCGAAATGATGCATAAGGGAAACAGAAAGATCGGTCTCGGCGTCATGGGTTGGGCCGACATGCTTGTGCTCCTTGGTATCCAGTTCAACTCCGGGAGGGCATTCGGACTTGCAAGAGAGGTTATGGAGTTTATTCAGAGAAAATCGAAGGAGGCATCGGTTGAACTTGCAAAAGAAAGGGGTGTGTTTCCAAACTTCAAGGGGTCGGTGTATGATAAAAGGGGAATGCCTAAGGTGAGAAATGCCACAACCACCACCATAGCTCCTACGGGTACACTCTCAATAATTGCCGACTGCTCAAGTGGTATAGAGCCGTTTTTTTTGCTTGCCTACAAGAGACTTGTCCTCGGCACCGAACTGGTAGAAATAAACAGGTATTTCTTCAGGCTTTCCGAGAAGATGGGTTTGTATTCCCGTGAACTCGAAGAGCGGGTGCTTGAAAAGGGGACCCTCAGAGGTATCAAGGGCATTCCTGCCGGGATAAAGAGGCTGTTTAAAACCGCACATGAGATACCACCGGAGGACCATATCGAGATGCAGGCTGCCTTTCAGGAACATACTGACAATGCCGTCTCCAAAACAGTCAATATCCCAAAAAACGCCAAGCCTGACGACGTGGCGAGGGCCTTTCTTCTGGCCTACGAGAAGGGGTGTAAGGGTATAACCGTCTTCAGATACGGTTCGGATAAAAAGGGCACACTTGTAAGGCTTGGGGATTCTGATTAGTTATGGGTAACAGGGCGCTTGTATTAAGTGGAGGAGGGGCAAAGGGTTCATTCGAACTCGGAGTGGTGGATTATCTCGTTAACGACCTCCGGATGGAGTTTGATGTAATCTGTGGTGTTTCAACCGGGGCACTTAATGCCTCCTTTCTCAGTCAGGGCAGGGGGTACAACGGGTTGAGAGAGAAACTCGAGGAACTCAAGGAGATCTGGTTCAGTATTTCCTCCAATGAAGATATCTACTACGACGTTTTTGACTGGGACTTTATCAGGCTTGTATCCCTTTACGACAACACCCCCTTAAGGGAAAAGATCCAGCAGTACCTGAGTTCTTCCGAAATCCGGGACTCCGGGGTCGAGTTCAGGGTTGGGGTTGTTTCTCTGAACACCGGTGAGTATATCTCTGTTGACCAGGACAGGACCTCCCTGAAGCAATTCATTCTTGCAAGCACCGCTATTCCCGTAATCTTCAGCCCTGTCAGGCACCGGGGCGGTCTCTATGTGGATGGCGGGGTAAGGAATGTTACACCCCTTCAGGATGCCTTTTCCGCTCTGAGGAAACTCCCCCGCGGGGACTCCGCTGACGAGGTTTATCTTGTCCTGGCCTCTCCAATCAAGATCAGGAAGGTCCAGACCTCGGAGACGGATAATATTCTTGAGATACTGAAGAGGTCTGTGGAAATACTCACTGCCGAAGTCTATAAGGAGGATATCCTTCATGCACTTGAGGTGAATGAGTATATAGAGAAGATAGAAGAGCTTAAGATAAAACTGTCGGAATACCTGAGTTCACCGGTTATAGAGGAGATCTTCGGTAAAGTTGATTTTCCCTTTGTGAAAAAATCGCAGCGCTTCGTAAATATCACGAAGTTCGAACCGGAAAAGGAATACCTCGGAAGCATTGAGTTTGACCCTGCAAAGATCAGAAGGGCATTCAATGCCGGCAGAAAGAGGGCGCGCGAAGTTATGAGTGCCCCATAAATATTCAGGAGGCGCAGATGATTCTTGGAGTAAATGTTGATCATGTAGCCACGGTCCGGCAGGCACGTCTTACATTTGAGCCTGACCCGGTGACGGCTGCCACCCTTGCAATACTCGGAGGGGCGGACGGTATCACCGTCCATCTCAGGGAGGACAGAAGACACATTCAGGACAGGGACCTGAAAATCCTTCGTGAGGTGGTGCCTCTTGAGCTGAATCTTGAAATGGCAGCAACCGGTGAGATGGTGGATATCGCCATCGAGGTAAAGCCGGACCTCGTCACGATTGTACCTGAAAAGAGGGAGGAACTCACCACCGAGGGAGGACTGAACGTCATTGAACAGGCAGACCATATTGGAGATGTCATAAAACGTATTCATGACGGGGGCATACCCGTAAGCCTCTTTATAAATCCACAGGTCATGGATATAGACGTATCAAGGGAGGCCGGCGCAGACATGGTGGAGATCCATACGGGTCTCTATGCAAATGCGACGGGTAAACACAGTGACATGGAACTGCTGAGGGTTATCGAAGCAGTAAAATTTGCTGACGGCCATGGGCTCAGGGTAAATGCCGGACATGGCCTTACCTATTACAATGTCAAGTCCGTCGCCTCCATAGGGGAATTGAGAGGGCTCTATATCGGCCACAGTATTATATCCAGGGCCATCCTCGTAGGAATGGAGCGGGCTGTCAAGGAGATGAAGGAGCTTGTAGTAAGTGATACACGGCGTGGGCATTGATATAGTTGACGTAAAGAGGATTGAGCAGGCAACAGGGCGTTGGGGCGAACGGTTTTTGAAGAAGGTCTTTACCGATGCGGAGATATCGTACTGTTACACCAGGTTTGCCCCTTACAATTCCCTTGCCGTTAGATTCGCCGGTAAGGAGGCCTTCGTAAAGGCATTTCAGACCGGTGAGGCAATTTCACTAAGGGATATCGAGATACTTGTGGACGGGAAAACCGGAAAACCCGCTGTAATCCTTCACGGTGCGACAAAACAGGCATTTAAAAGTAACATCAAAAAGGGCATAATCCACGTGAGCCTTAGTCACGACGGCGGATCGGCCATTGCATCTGTGATTATTGAAGATAATCAATAGAAATCAGCTTCATCAAGTATCGCCTCCTCCGTCCCGGGGCCTGACTAACAACTCTTGCAGATCAGGAAAGAACAGTGGGCATGTCTCATTACATTTTTTGAGACACTTCCCATAATGCCTTTCAGTCCTTTGCGTCCTTGACAGCCTACAACAACTATATCAATGTCAAGTTTTTCAGCAGCGTCTATTATCTCAAGAGATGGGTCTCCAACCTTTGTAAGGCCCTTGATATCGGAAAACCTGTCCTTGAGATACTCCACGGACTTTTCAATAATCTTTTCCGACGCAGAAAACTCGGTGGTCCGCATCTTTGCCACTTCTCCCTTCATCCTGTCATCAACCTCGACAAAGAACCTCTCGGGTATGTCGTGAACGGCTGACCTGACAACATTAAGAACGGTTATTTCAGTGCCGTCATTAAAGGGCATGCCCGCAAGGAACCGCCCTGCAGCGTCTGAATACTCCGAGCCGTTTGTGGCAAAGAGGATCTTCAGCTTATCCTTCCCTTCCCACTGTCTCTCCCTGACTGCAAGCACTGTGACAGGAGACTTTGAGATAACCCCGTGCGTTGTGCTGCCGATAAGTATGGACTTGAGTTTAGTCAGTCCCTTTGCCCCCATAACAATCAAATCGGCCTTGCTTTGTATTGCATGATCGATAATAGATCCTGTAACATCTCCTTCTCTTATCGATGTGGCTAACCTGACAGGTGTGGCCCTGAGAATGTCCGAAATTTCATCGAGAATCTTTGGCGCAATCTCCTGCTTTATTCTGAAAATCACATCACTGTAAGATTCAATATCATGCAGGAGCGGGACAAAACTGATAACATGGAGGACGTTAACCTCATCATCCGGACCGAGGTTTAATGTTGACAGAAACCGTGCTGCCCCGACAGATGCTTCAGAACCGTCCACGGGTAATAAGATATTCATGGAGTCTCTCCTTTCCTTGGGCTCTTTCTTGTTTATATCTTATCACAGAAGGGGCTGAATTTGCCTCTCATTGAAAATCTATTCTTCTGACCATGCCCCTTTGGTAATCCTCTTCAGCATGACGCCGTGGCGCATCCATGCCTGCCCAAAGCTGACCGGTGCCTGGACATGGAATTTTACGACCAGGTGTGTCATGACAGGTTATCCGGCCTGTATGGATGTAACCTTTCGGGTTCATCTTCAAATAGGTTCCTATAAAGTAAGCCCTTATCCTTCAATACAACTAATACAGCGAAACAAAGTGATTCCTACCTGAAATAAGCATTCAACACATACTGCTGCATCATCCTCTGGGTATTGAAGAAGGAGCCGTTGAATGCAATGGCATGTCTCATCACCTCAATATATCGATCCTGATGCTCATAGAACATCGGGACAATAGTGTGTTCAAGCTTGTTATAGAGTATCTCGGCATCCCTCAACCTTTCATTACCTTCTTCGCCCTCACTGTTTCTTTCTCCTATTGACCAGCCTGTCACATTCTCAATATGCCCTTCCAACCACCAGCCGTCAAGAACACTCAGGCTCGGAACACCGTTCAGTGCAGCCTTCATTCCGCTGGTGCCTGATGCCTCCATGGGAGGATGAGGAGTATTAAGCCACAGGTCAACACCGGCTATAATCATTTTTGCCAGCCGCAGGTCATAGTCCTGGAGATAGACAACCCTTATATGGTCCTTCAATTGTTCCCTGAACCTGAAGATCCTCTTTATCAGTTCCTTGCCTTCTCCATCCTGAGGGTGTGCCTTGCCAGCGCAGATCACCTGCAGCCGGCCGACCTTTTCGGAAATGGCCTTCAGACGCCCGATGTCTGTGAAGAAAAGATCCAGGCGCTTGTAGGGCGTTGCCCGACGCGCAAAACCAACTGTGAATATCTCCCTGTCCATCCCGGCTCCTGCCTCCTGGTTCACATAGTTTATCAGTTCCTCTTTTACCATCATGTGTGCCTCAAGCACCTCTGTTTTCGGTATGCCGAAGGCCTTTCGCAGGCTGAAGTTGTCCTGCCTCCAGCCCGGGATATAACGGTCAAAGAGCCCCTGAAAGGGTGCTGATGTCCATGTGGCGGCATGGACGCCGTTGGTTATGGAATCGATGCTGAACCCTTTAAACATCACGCGGGAGACCTCGCCGTGCCTCTTGGCCACTCCATTGACATAGTGGCTCAGATTGAGTGCAAGATAGGTCATATTCAGGGCATGGACATCCTCCATCTCTGAGACCTTTTTCCCTTCCTTAAGCACATGCCTGGCCAGATTCAGGCAGAAGATGTCCTTCATCTCCAGAAACTCATCACGCTGGAGGACCTGTGCAACAAGGTCGAGAGAGAACTGATCGTGGCCTGCCGGCACGGGTGTGTGTGTGGTAAAGACGCACTTTTTTCTGACGGCCTCGATATCATTACGAGAAATAACCTCTCTTCCTGCCCTGCGCGCCTCCTCATCCAGCAGTTCAAGTGTGAGCAGGGCTGCATGGCCCTCATTCATGTGAAATCGGTCAATATTGTGATAATTCATGGCGCGGAGCATTTTCACCCCTCCGATTCCGAGTATCACCTCCTGACAGAGACGATAGTGATGGTCTCCTCCGTAGAGATAGTGGGTCAGTGTCCGGTCCCATTCAGAGTTTTCCGGGAGGTCGGCATCCAGCAGGTAGACAGGTATAATATGGCCGCTCACCCCTTTTACATCGTACTTCCAGGCACGCAGGTGGACTGTTCGTCCCTCTATCATAACGGCAGTTCTCTCAGGGACCTCCTGAAGAAAATCCTCCACGCTCCATTCCACGAGTTCCTCCTGCTGCCAGCCGTCCTGCTCAAGCCTCTGGCGAAAATAACCATTTCTGTAGAGAATGGTGACGGCAACCATAGGAATCCCGAGGTCGGCTGCAGAGCGTATCGTATCCCCGGCCAGCACCCCGAGTCCTCCGGCATATGTCGGCATCCCTTCATCGAGGGCTATTTCCATTGAAAAATAGGCTATTGATCCATCATCCATATTTCCTCCATGCGTTATCTTTATTTCCAGTTCACAATGTAAGTCACTGCTGTCGAGGATAATTTCATCAACCGGAATGAGGCGGTATGCCAAAGAAAACATTAATGCCCGACCGGTCCCCCCCAATCCGTTTCTATTCCGGTAAGTGCCATTATGGCATCGATTGTCTCCGGCATGACAATGGCCTTGTTGTGCATATGGTAGGCCTCTCTGCCGCCTTTTTGACCTCAGGCCTTATGATGTCAGCTTTTAGAATTCTCATCTCTCAAATCCTGATTCTTTTCAGTCTCAGGATGTTGTTTGTCCAGAGATACAGATGAACCTGATTGGCAGTTGCCACAAATTAGGAGAGGCTTAAAAGTATCCTGCCACTGGTATGTGTACACTGTTTCGGTATCCATTATTCGGTATCCATTAATAGTACACTATTTCCCCTGTAAACTCCATTAGTCTCATCTCTACATCAGCAAGGCAATCCATCTCATGGGGATCAGAGATTCCCCTGAATAATAAGGGGTTCTTGTCAAACCTCTCCTTACAGTGCCTGGAGCAGAAATAAGAGGTTCTTTCACTGTAGACACCCCTGTCAGGACAGTAATTCATCAATCCCATGCTCTTCCTTCCTCTCAACCTGCCTCTTCTTATCGCTGGATCCAGGGTTCAGAAAAGCGTGTGACAATCAGGACTTTTTACGAGTGCATCTCTTCTTGATTTGGCCTAAAGAGCGGTCAGGGAGATATTAGGGTAAAATCTGGAGCCAGGGAGGAGATTCGAACTCCCGACCTGCTGATTACGAATCAGCTGCTCTACCGGCTGAGCTACCCTGGCAGATGGTTAAAGATCTATGTAGTTAGTAGTTAGATGTAAGAGGCAAGTGAAACTTTAAGATGTCAAATTATAACTTAAAAGAGATCATTTTTTCCCCTTCCTTTTCCCCTGCAGGAGGGTTTTTTCTGCTGCGGAGCCGGTATGTAAAATAAAACTTGACAACAACGGTTAAGTATTATATAATTGATCATGCTCAGGTTATCAACAAAGGGACAATACGGTGTGAGGGCCATGTATGAGATAGCAAGAGGTTACCCCGAAGCCCCTGTTAATATAAAGCTGATATCAGAGAGGCAGGAGGTATCAATCCACTACCTTGAACAGATACTCGCCAGACTGAGAAGGGCAGGGCTTATCAGGAGTGTTAAGGGACCGGGGGGCGGGTATGTCCTGACACGCAAGCCTGAAGAGATAACCATATCCGATATATTGAAAGAGCTTGAAGGTCCCGTTGCGATAACATCGTGCATGAATCCGGAAAAGGGATGTTTAAGGGTGGAGATCTGTGTGACTCATCTCCTCTGGAAGGCCCTTGGGAAACAGATAGAGGACTTTCTGGATACCATGACACTGAATGATCTCTTAAGGGGTAAATCATTTGATGATTTTACCTTGATAGCAAGATCCAGAATGGGAGTAACGGCATGAGCAAGATCAAGTTTGTTGAACAGGATATAAAGCCTGATGTCACAACGGATATCGTTTACATGATGTGTCCCATGCATCTTTTAAAACTCGATGAGATGATGGGGCAGCTCGGTGACGGTCAGGTTCTTGAACTCCTTACCGACTATGACGGCGCCCTCGATGATGTGCCCGAGTGGTGTGAAAAAACCGGCAATGAATTCCTGGGCGTTGATGAGGCGGAAGATCACTTTAAATTTTATATCAAGAAGACGACTTCGAGGAAGTACTGTCCCATACCTACGAAGGACTATGAGAAGTGCTTTCAGTACTGTATTGATAAGAAAGAGAAGGAGTAGAGCAGAATAAAATTTGATCCGGAAAGCGAGGTAGCCATGGAGTGTTATTTCGATCATGTTGCAACGAATCCCTTGAGTGATGAGGTGCTTCAGGCGATGATGCCGTACTTCAGGGAGGAATTCGGCAACCCCTTGAGCATATATCCCCTGGGGATTAATGCAAGGGAGGCTGTAGAGAAGGCCAGGCAGCAGGTGGCTGCGCTTATTAATGCCAAGCCCTCTGAGATAATATTCACATCAAGCGGTGCCGAGGCGAATAATTTTGCATTAAGGGGCATAGCACTTGCCAGGCAGTATGAAGGCAAGCATGTGATTGTAACGAGGATGGAACATCATTCCATATTGAATTCTGCAAGGTTTCTTGAGAAGTTAGGCTTTACCGTTACCTACTTGACACCGGATAAGCAGGGGTATATTGACCCCGATGCAATAAAGAAGGCTATTACAGATGAGACCGTACTTATTTCCGTCATACATGCAAGCCCTGAGGTGGGTACAATCGAGCCCGTCAAGGAGATTGCCGGGATTGCAAAGGAGAGGAATATCTCCTTCCATTCGGATGGTGTTGTATCCGTGGGGCATATCCCTGTGGATGTGAAGGCACTCGGTGTCGACCTTTTGAGTTTTTCCGCACATCAGTTCTACGGACCAAAGGGCGCCTCCGCCCTTTACATAAGGGAAGGCCAGAGGGTGATCCCTCTTATATTTGGTGGTATACAGGAGAGCGGCAGGCGTGCAGGTACGGAGAATGTCCCCGCTATTGTCGGCATGGGAAAGGCTGCTGAGATTACGATGTCAGAGCTTGAGCGGAAGATGGCACATGTAAGGGGACTGAGGGACCGTCTTGTTGAGGGGATCATGAAGATTGAGAATGTCCACCATACAGGACATCCCGAGAACAGACTTCCGGGGCATGCAAGTTTCTGTGTGGAGTTTATAGAAGGCGAGGGTATGCTCCTGATGCTTGCATCATTGGGTATCTATGTTGCCAGTGGTTCAGCCTGCACGTCAAAGGCCCTCAAGGCTTCTCCTGTGCTTCTCTCCATGGGTATTCCCTCTCATGTTGCCCATGGTTCCGTAGTATTCAGTCTCGGGACGGAAAATACGGTTGAACAGATTGATTATACCCTTGAGGAGTTTCCTCGAATAATCAGGAGATTAAGAGAACTCTCACCCTTTGCACAAGGGTGGGATGCGGTGGAGGAAGGTGAATCATGTACTCCAAAGAAATAATGGATCATTTCATGAATCCGAGAAATGTGGGCGAAATACCCGATCCCGATGGTGTCGGGGTGGAAGGCAATCCAGTCTGTGGCGACGTTATGAAGCTCTTTATCAAGGTAAAGGATGACAGGATCGAGGACGTTAAGTTCCAGACCTTCGGTTGCGGGGCGGCAATTGCCGTAAGCAGCATGATAACCGAGATGGCAAAGGGGAAGACTATTGATGAAGCGGAAAAGATATCAAAAGAGGATGTTGCAGACAAACTGGGAGGACTCCCCCCACAGAAGATGCACTGTTCCAACCTCGGCGCCGACGCACTGAAAAAGGCGATTGAAGATTTCAGGCAGAAACAGCAGGCACGGTAAGGCATGCGTAGCTGATGAAAAACATGGACCTCTTTCCGTTTCTGGTGGCTGCCCTTGAGGCTTCGTTTAAGGCAAGCGAGGTTATCTTAAGGGTCTACGAAGGGGAGATTGACGTGGAACGTAAGGCGGATAACTCCCCGCTTACACTTGCCGACAAGGATGCCCACCGGGTAATCATGGATTCACTGAAGGATGCAGTTTTCCGGGGTGCTGAAGATATAGGTTTTTTAAGTGAAGAGGGCAGGGATATCCCATATCATGAGAGGGCTCAGTGGGGGTATTTCTGGCTCGTTGATCCCCTTGACGGGACAAAGGAGTTTATCAAAAGGAATGGCGAGTTTACGGTAAACATTGCCCTGATTGAAGGAAGCAGGCCTGTCCTCGGAGTGATTTTTGTGCCGGTTAAGGATGTGTGCTATTTTGGCGCCGAGGGGATTGGTTCATATAAGGGGGGGGGAGATGCCATGAAGAGGTTCCTGGATGCAAAGAGGGGTCATCCGGATTTCGGAACACTCGAGAAGCTCGACCTGAATGGAAAAAAGGGGCGGGCGGGTATGTTGCCCGGTCAGCTAATCGTTGCAGGCAGCCGATCACATAAAAACGAGAGACTACTGAATTTTGTAGACTTGGCAAGAAACAGATTTGATGAGGTGGAGTTTATTTCAGCCGGCAGTTCCCTGAAGTTCTGTTTTGTGGCGGAGGGCCTCGCTGATATTTATCCGCGCCATGGTCCCACGATGGAGTGGGATACTGCTGCCGGACAGGCAATCGTTGAGAACGCCGGGGGAAGGGTGCTCAAAATAGACATGAAGACCCCGTTGACATACAACAAGGAAGACCTGCACAACCCGTGGTTTGTTGTTGATGACGGCAGAGACAGGGGCCTTTATTAATGAACCAGGGATGTAGTCCGGCCGGTTGATAATTTTAAGGATATATATTAATATATCACTAAAATTTAAAGGAGGTTGGTATGTCTGAAGAGGGGCTTCCAGGACAGTACGCGGGTATCAGGGATCGTTATAAGGATTTCTTTGAAGCAGTCGGCAACCTCGGAAGGGTTTCCAGAGCGCAGGGTCCTCTTGATGAAAAGACCACTCACTTAATCCAGCTCGCTGCTGCTGCTGCAATAAGGTCCGAGGGATCGGTCCATAGCCACACGAGAAGGGCGCTTGACGCAGGCGCTTCACCTGAGGAGATATACCACGCAATTATTCTCCTTACGAGTACCATCGGCTTTCCTACCGTATCCGCCGCAATAAGCTGGGTCGATGATATTGTAAATGAAAAATAAATAGTAAATGGCTCTTCAGGAGGTTGGGTAGAAGAACCCTGAAGAAGGCGATAGATAATAATAGAATAGAAAACACAGGGAGGAGGGGCAGAGGGTTGTCAATAAACTGAGGGATGCCCCTGATGATCCCGATGGCCTGAGAGATGTGTTGAAAAGTGCAGTAAAACTGGTGAAGCTCACGATAGACGAAGCCAAGGCTGAAGAACTGAAAAGAAGAGCCAACGAGATCCTCAGGTAGTATGCCGGTTTCCCGTTATTTCAGGAATCGTTTGAGTACTTCTTCTGTTTCCTTTCGTCCTTCTTGATGGCAATGGTGTTTACCCGGGCAATGATGTCCCTGTAATTATAGTATTCTGCTTCCGAAGGGGATATCAGTGGACAGGAGTATCTTGAAGTTGCCGAAATTGATTGCATATAAGAGGCGTTTCGGCAAGGTGCATTGTAATGGCCTTTAGTCTCATTCCCGTCCCGACATCAAGTCTGGACTCCGGAGCAAACAATCCCGGTGAAGCATAACGATTGCCTGAAAACCGCTCAAAGCCATCACCCACCTGTCCTTTTCATGGGCCGACGGAATCTCTGTCGGAAAGTCAGGGCCTGTGAGTGCCGTGACTTCAAATGGTGTTAAATACCTTTAAAAACAGGTTTTAGTTTATAATATTCCGAATTCAGTGAAGTCTACACACTTGAAATGAGAACCTTTATTCCAAGAAGGAGGTAAAGATGGCAGAGAAGGGGATATCGGTATTAATGGAAGAGGAGCGGACGTTTCCGCCGCCGGAGGGATTTTCCAAGAAGGCGTACATCAAGAGCATGGGGGAATACGAGGAGATATACCGCCGGTCCGTAGAAGACCCGGAGGGTTTTTGGGGGGAGATGGCGGAGAAGCATCTAAGCTGGTACAAGAAGTGGGACAAGG